>NZ_JAJGZS010000002.1:0-87963 GCF_020806285.1 Shewanella sp. 10N.7 | reverse complement strand
CTTCACGACCCACCACTTTTCTGAAAGTGAGATTGCCAGTTTGGCTTTAATTCAGTTCCTCCTCTCAATATTTAACTTCGCTTTACACTTACTACCGTGATATTAAAAGTTACACTCTTCTATAAAACTAAATTAGTATCTACAGCTTTTAAGCATTCTTTTTCTTATCTTCACTTTCATTGCTAAACCTTTTTAATTTAAATATTTACCCATAACTCGTGTCATTCTTCTCTGATAATTTAAGTGGCTCCTCATCTACTTTTGTCTAATAGACCTATTGCTAATGTTGATTAGTTGTTAACTGGGTCATATTGCTATGGATGATAAGAACAGGGAGAGCATGATGAAACAAGCAAAAATTGGTTTAATAATAGGTATTTCGATGCTGGCATTAAGTAATGTGAGTTATGCGGATACTGACATGCAGTTTGGTGGTTATGTTAAAGCTGATGTGATGTTCAGTGATTATGGTAACGGAGCTCCAGACTCAGGAAGTTTATCTCGTCAGTTTTATGTTCCAGGTACTATTTATGGGGAAGCCGGCAATGGTAATCAAGTCGTCGACTTTCAAGCCCGTGAAACTCGATTTAATTTCAAAACCGTGTCTGATTTTGACGGCCATAAATTAACGGGTTTTATTGAATTAGATTTTATGACACATAGCGATGGTAACGAGCGTGTTTCTAATAGTTATTCACCTCGAATTCGCCAGGCATTTATTAGTTACGACAATTGGACCGTGGGCCAAACATGGACGACCTTCCAAAATCCAGGTGCATTACCAGAAAACTTAGATTTTGTTGGCGCAGCAGAAGGTACGCCGTTCGTGCGTCAAGCAATGATTCGTTATACCAATGGTGGATTCCAATTAGCGATTGAAAACCCTGAAACAACAGTTAACCAATATCAAACATCCTCTCGATTAACCAGTGGCAGTGGTATCGTACCTGATGTGGTTGCGCGCTATAACTTTAAGACTGAAGGTGGTACAGCGATTTCTGTTGCAGGTATTTTACGTCAGTTAAATGTAGAGCAAAATCTGAAAGATAGTGACGGTGATGTGACACAATCTATAGATTCAACTGAAATGGGTTATGGTGCGAGTATTGCTGGTGTTATCCCAGTAGGTAGTGATGATTTTAAATTCTCAGCGACTTACGGTGAAGGTTTAGGGCGTTATATGGCGCTTAACTATGCTAACGCTGGTAACCTTGATGCTTCAGGTGAAATCCAGACCATCAGCTCTTATGGTGGTTATGCTGCTTATCGCCACTGGTGGAATGATAAATGGCGTTCAAGTTTAACCGTATCAGCATTTAAAGCAGATAACGACACAATGTTATCAAGCGATCAAGTGAATGCCGAGTCTTACTCAAGCTATATTAACTTACTTTATTCTCCAACTAAGCCATTAACTTTTGGTGTTGAATATATGTATGCAATGAACGAAAGAGAAGATGGTAGTGATGGTGATTTAAGCCGAATTATGTTCTCAGCTAAATACGTTCTGTAAAACAGTTTACGTGTAACTTCTCCCCCCATGAGCTTTGTTACAACAAAAAGGGTTAATTCAATTGAATTAACCCTTTTTTAATGACGTGAATTATCAAATTTTTAAGTTGCTAATTAGCCTAACAAGTTGTTTGAACGAACATACTGTTCGAATTCAGTGTAACCACCTACGTGAGTTTCATCGACAAAGATTTGCGGTACAGTTTCAACAGGCTTGCCTACTGTTTTTTCTAAATCTGCTTTAGAAATGCCTTCAGCATGAATATCTACGTATTTGAATTTAAAATCGTCACGCTGCGCAGTTAATTTTTCTGATAATTCAACAGCACGAACACAATATGGGCAGCCTGGACGGCCAAAAATTACAACAAACATAGTGACTCCTTTTTTTGATTTGACGATTTATACCATAAGTTTTATTGAATTGATAATTTATACCTTACCCAATTAAAAACTGTTCTCATTGATTGTTTTATAACGGCCTTTGTAGTCAAAAAACTTTTCAACTAAATCCCATTTATTCTTCTGTTTTTTTAATAACAGCAAATCAGGAGTTTTAAAGTTTTCAGACGAAACGACTAATTCCTGAGGTGATTTATATTGTGGGTGTTTCATTCCTGGAGTGCGAGAATGAGGTGCAACAAAAATGGCGAATAGGGCGCGACGTTGAGCGGGTGTTTCCATTCTGAACGTTTGTTTAAAGTCATTGGCGTCAATATCAAAATACTGGACTATTAATTTATTGCCTTCAGCGACTAACTGCATTTCTTGGCATTTAAATAAATGATGATGCTGTGATGAAAGCACTTGTTTTAAGCGTTTGTCGGGATCAATCAAGGTTGATTGGCAAGTTTGACAAATACGCGCAGCAATATCATTTTCAGCGCCGCAGTCTGGACACGATTTAGAGCGAAAACGAAAATCGCATTGATGTTTTTGAGTATCGTGAGTATTTTCGATAAGCCCTTGGCAGCGCCTACCAAAATGTTCAACGATATCACCGTCGCCATCAACTAGCCCCCAAAAGGTATTGGCAAATTGACATACAGGACAATGAACCTGAACTGGAACCGACTTGCTGTTAGTTTTTACTTGGCCGACTTCTGGGAAATATAAATCATAGCCATTTGCAGCGTAATCTATGACTAAGCAATCAGGTTTATTAGGCGCTAAACGTAATCCTCTGCCAATCATTTGTTGAAATAAGCTTACGGATGCTGTGGGTCTTAATATCGCGATTAAATCAACGTGAGGTGCGTCAAACCCCGTTGTTAGCACTGCAACGTTAACTATGAATTTAAGTTGCTGCTGTTTAAAGCGGGAAATAATTTCATCGCGTTCAATATGAGGAGTATCAGCAGTAATTAAAGCGGCATCATCTGCCAGCAACTTAATGATTTCTTTTGCATGCCTAACCGTAGCTGCAAAAATAAGCACGCCTTTACGCTGCTCTGCAAGTTGTAGAACTTGTTTGATAATGGCTGTGGTTGCACGGCCTTGATGATTGAGCAAATCATCAACTTCTTTTTGGGGGAATTCCCCTGTTTCAGAAGGCGTGACTTGGCTAAAATCATATTGTGCACTTAAGCCATCAAAGATTTTCGGGGCGGTTAAATACCCTTGCTTGATTAGCGGACGCATAGGCAATTCGAAAATACATTGCTCAAATATAGGCTTTTCAGTATTGCCGACTTTACCGTGATAGTGGTGGCGAAAAATCCATCCTAATCCTAATCGATAGGGCGTGGCGGTTAAACCTAGCAGTTTAAGTTGTGGGTTTTGTTTTTTTAAATGTTCAAGTAGTTGCCAGTATTGACTATTTTCATCGTTACTGACTCGATGACACTCATCGATGATGACTAATGAAAACACTTGAGTAAATTTTTCAGGTGCCCGAGCTGCAGATTGCACACTGGCAACAACGGTTTTACCAACGGCTTTCTTTTGATTTAGACCCGCAGAATAGATACTGGCCTCTTCGGTGAGCAGAGCCACTTTTTCAGCATTTTGTGCCACTAACTCTTTTACATGAGTGAGTACTAGAACATTACCGCGAGCGATCCGTGCAAGCTCTGCAATAACAATGCTTTTTCCTGCACCGGTAGGTAAAACTAATACTGCTGAATCATTACTTTTCTTAAAGTGAGTAATAGCCGCATTGACTGAATCTTGCTGATAATCACGAAGCGAAATGGTTACTGACATAAACTCGTTGTTTAATAATAATTCAATAATTAGAAATATGAGCATGACTCATGACTGAATAGCTACTTTAGCATGGAAGCCCGCTAAATCAGGAACAATGAGATTGCTAAAATGGTTATGTGACATAAAAAAGCCCCCTCAATTGAGGGGGCAATGAGAATCTGGTCAAGATTCTCTAGGTGGGTAGGACGTAAAAGGTTTTGAATAACCTCTAACAAATATTGTTAGCGTTATTCTGTTTTATTCAAACGTGATTCAATTAGGGTATCGATAACTGCTGGATCTGCCAATGTCGACGAATCACCTAAGTTAGTTACTTCATTAGCGGCAATTTTACGTAAGAATCGACGCATAATCTTGCCTGAACGTGTTTTAGGTAGACCGCCAGCCCATTGAATTAAATCAGGGGTCGCGAGGGCACCAATTTCTTTTCTTACCCATTGGCGAAGCCCTTGACGTAGCTCCTCGGTTTCTTCAACACCTTTGGTCAGAGTCACATAAGCGTAGATGCCTTGACCTTTGATGTCATGGGGGTAACCAACTACAGCGGCTTCAGCAACTAGCTCATGTGAAACTAGGGCACTCTCAACTTCAGCAGTACCTAAACGGTGACCAGAAACATTGATAACATCATCCACACGTCCGGTAATCCAGTAATATCCATCTTCGTCACGACGTGCACCGTCGCCAGTGAAATACATACCTCTAAAGGTTTTAAAATATGTCAGTGCAAATCGGTCATGATCGCCATAAACCGTGCGCATTTGTCCAGGCCATGAGTCAAGAATGACTAGGTTTCCATCGACAGCGCCATCTAAAATGTTGCCCATGTTATCCACTAGAGCTGGCTGCACGCCAAAGAAAGGACGAGTCGCAGAGCCTGGTTTTGCATCAGTTGCGCCAGGTAACGGGCTAATCAAAATCCCGCCAGTTTCTGTTTGCCACCAGGTATCGACAATAGGACAAGCCTCATGCCCAATGACTTCATGATACCAACGCCATGCTTCTGGGTTGATTGGTTCGCCTACTGAGCCCATGACGCGTAATGAACTACCATCGAAACCTTCAAACTGTTCTTTACCTTCAGCCATTAATGCACGGATTAATGTCGGCGCAGTGTAAAGGATATTAACTTTATGACGGTCAATCATTTCACCTAAACGAGAAGGGCCTGGGGAGTTAGGAACGCCTTCATGAATAAGTACAGTTGCCCCGTTAGCTAATGGGCCATAAACCATGTACGAGTGACCTGTAATCCAGCCTACATCAGCAGTACACCAGTAGACTTCACCTTCTTTGTAATCAAAGACGTATTCGTGAGTCATTGAAGCGTAGACCATGTAACCACCGGTCGTATGTAAAACGCCTTTAGGGTTACCAGTTGAACCGGAAGTGTAAAGTAGAAATAGCGGGTCTTCTGCGCCCATTTCTTCTGCTTGGCAATGTTCTGATGCTGTTGCCATCACATCACTCCACCAAACGTCACGACCCTCAACCCAATCGATGTCGCCACCAGTACGATTAAGTACAATGACTTTTTCCACACAATCAACATCAGGATTATTCAGCGCATCATCAATACTGCGTTTTAATGGGATTTTTCGTCCACCACGAACACCTTCATCGGCAGTAATAAGAACTTTTGAATTACCATCAATTACACGAGAGGCGATAGAGTCTGGTGAGAAGCCACCAAACACTACTGAATGGACTGCACCAATGCGAGCACAGGCTAACATTGCTACGGCCGCTTCAGGGACCATAGGCATGTAGATTGTAACGACATCACCTTTACAAACACCTTGGCTACGAAGGGCGTTAGCAAACTTACACACATCAGTGTGCAATTCGCGGTAAGTTATTTTACGTTGTTCAGTGGCATCATCGCCTTCCCAAATGATAGCAACACGGTCGCCATTCTTTTCAAGGTGGCGATCTAAACAGTTCGCTGATGCGTTTAATGTACCGTCATAAAACCAATTGATGGAAAGGTTATGATCATCAAATGATGTTTTCTTAATTTTGGTGTAGGGTTTGATCCAATCAATACGCTTACCGTGTTCTCTCCAAAAACCTTCTGGATTTACCACAGATTCTTGGTACATTTTCTTATAGGTATCATTGTCTACCAGTGCGTTGGTTGCAAAATCTGCTGGTACTTTATAGAGAGACTGCGAGCTCATATGGCTTCCCTTTGTCGAATTTAGCGTTACGAAAGTATCGTCTGCAAGGTGAGGTTAACACTATTAGACCTTGGTCTAGTTTTAAAATATCCTTAATATTTAACCTGTTGCGCATGTTAGCATGGCATCAAATTGATACAGAATTATTGCCCAATTATTAAGCAAATATAATAAGAAGAGAAAGCCATGAATTTAACCTTAGTCGTTGCTGTCATTGCAATTTGCTATGTTTCTTTACTGTTCATCTTGGCATGGGGTGCTGAGCGGTGGTTTAGCAAGATCACCAAAAAGGTGCAGGTTTGGATATACGGCTTAAGTCTAGCGGTTTATTGTTCGTCATGGAGTTTTTTGGGCACAGTAGGTCAATCTGCAAACGATTTATGGTCATTTTTACCAATATATTTAGGTCCGATACTGGTCTTTACCCTAGGTTTTGGGGTACTGCGCAAGATGGTTATCATCTCAAAAGCGCAAAATATTACCTCTGTTGCTGATTTTATTGCTGCGCGATATGGTAAGTCTCAGACCTTAGCCGCCATCGTTACCTTAATTGCTTTATTTGGAATAATGCCTTACATCGCCTTACAACTTAAAGCGATGGTATTTAGTTTAAATCTTTTTCAACCCGATAATCAGCCACTCAGTCCTGTGAGTGTCCCTTTATTAATCACCTTCGTTTTAGCCATTTTTGCGATTTTATTTGGCACAAGAAAGCTAGATGCTACCGAGCATAATCCTGGCATGATGGTGGCAATTGCATTTGAGTCATTAGTCAAATTAGCCGCTTTTTTGATTGTTGGTTTTGTGATTACCTATGGTTTTTTTGATGGCTTTGGTGACATTTGGCAACAAGCATCAGAAAAAGACATTATTAAAAAAGGTAATTTGAATATTGTTTCATTTTTACCCGAAATGCTGGTGGGTATTGCGGCCTTTATGTGTATGCCACGTCAGTTCCACGTGATGGTCGTAGAGTGTGCTGAAGAAACTGTACTGAATAAAGCGCGATGGATATTTCCGCTATACCTCGCCATGTTTGGTTTGTTTGTTGCTCCGCTTGCTTTAGCTGGCACCTTATTGCTAGGAGATAACGTTGCTGCTGACACTTATGTGATTAACCTGCCGTTAGCACTCGATCAACCCGTGCTTGCGGTTATTGCACTACTGGGTACCTTATCTGCTGCTACAGGGATGGTCATCGTAGCGGTTGTGACCATTAGTGTGATGATAAGTAATGAATGGTTAGTCCCATTTATGCTACGTACTGGGCGCGTTAACGGTACCAATTTTAATCAGTTTGCTAGATTCTTATTAAACGCACGCCGTTTAGCCATTGTTATCATTCTGGCGTTAGGTTACTTAAGTTACCTATTGTTTGGTAATAGTGAGTCATTATCACATCTTGGTCAGTTATCTTTTGGTGCATTTGCGCAATTAGCACCGGCTTTATTAGGCGGAATGTATTGGAAGTATGGTAACCGCTCTGGGGTGTTTCTTGGTTTAGCGGTTGGCTTTTCGCTTTGGTGTTACATTTTATTTGAAGGCAGTGTCGGACTTGGAGGAGACACAGGATTATTAGCTTCAATCAGCCCTGAAGTTGCTGATACCTTGATTGCACTTTTAGCCAATGTAATTTGTTATGTTTTAGGTTCTTTATGGTTTAGAGCCGGTGTCGCTGAACGTATTCAAGCAAGTCACTTTATTAATCCAGGGGTTAATAAGCAGGGCGATAAAAAAGATGCTAACCGTAAACATGGTGCTATTTCACAGCAAGATTTATTAATCCTTGCCAGTCGATTTGTCAGTCCTACTCGGGCTTATGAGAGCTTTAGTAAATTTTCACCCGATGCAGTGCGCAGTGACTCGTGGCACAAAGTGGCAGGGGAGCCGCTTATTTCTCACACAGAACATATGCTGGCAGGTGTGTTAGGTGCTTCAAGTGCCTCATTGGTCATGGATTCTGTTCTACAAGGGCGTGACTTAGCCCTTGATGAAGTGTTCAGCTTAGTGGATGAAGCCTCTTCAAAAATCATTTTAAGCCAAGACATGCTTCGTGGTGCGATTGAGCATGCATATGAAGGTATGAGTGTTGTCGATAAAGACTTAAACCTTGTTGCATGGAACTTTAAATATGCTGAGCTGTATGATTATCCTGAAGGTTTTTTACAGCAAGGTATGCCGATTAGTGAAGTGGTTCGCTTTAATGCTGCTAGAGGTTATTGCGGTGAAGGAGATATCGAAACTCAAGTTGATATTCGGGTGCAACACATGCGTAATGGCACAGAGCATACTTCTGAGCGTCAGCGCCGTGATGGCAAAGTCATTAAGATACAAGGTAATCCAATGCCTGATGGTGGCTTTGTAATGACCTTTACTGACATTACGCAATATCGCCTGCAAGAAAAAGCATTAATTGAAGCGAATGAAACCTTAGAAACTCGTGTGCAAGAGCGTACTTATGAACTGGCGATGCTTAACAGTGAACTGCTTGAGGCTAAAGCCCAAGAAGAGCTTGCTAATGCCTCGAAAAGTCGTTTCTTAGCAGCAGTTGGTCATGACTTGATGCAACCTTTAAATGCCGCTCGATTATTTACCGCTTCGCTTGCTCAATATCCAAATTTGGATTTGGAAGGTAAAACCACCATTTCGCATATTAATAACTCTTTGCGCACAGCTGGTGAGCTGTTAACGGATTTACTCGATATCTCCAAGCTTGATTCAGGCATGGTCGAAGTTAATCGCCGAGATTTCGCATTGGGTGAACTGTTAAATGGTTTAGCTGTAGAGTTTGCGGCGATGGCGAAAGATAATCAAATTCGATTTAACATGATGCCTTGTAATGCCACGATTAATTCTGATTTATCCTTATTAAGACGTATTTTACAAAACTTCTTAACCAATGCTTATCGTTACGCCAAAGGTGGTCAAGTATTGCTTGGTTGTCGCCGCCGTGGTGATTTTGTTGAGATCCAAGTATTGGATACAGGCTGTGGCATTGACGAAAACGAAACCGAAGAAATCTTTAAAGAATTTAAACGGCTAAATCATCCTAGTAGCCGTAATGTCAGCGGATTGGGGTTAGGGTTGGCGATTGCAGATAGAATAAGCAAAGTACTCGACCATCAAATTCAAGTGAGATCAAAGCTCGGACAGGGCTCTGTATTTTCGATAATTGTGCCCCTTGGAGAAACGATTAGCGAGAAAGTGATCAAGCCAGTACCAACATTAACTCAACCGTTAGCGGGGGTGAAAGTGTTATGTATTGATAATGAAGAAGCTATTTTAGCAGGGCTTGAAAGTTTATTAACCCGCTGGAAATGTGAAGTGGTTTGCGCGTCTGATTTAGCCGATGCACGTATTAAGCTGGGCTTAAAAGGCGTGGCACCAGATATTGTGTTAGCGGATTATCACTTAGATAATGACCAAAATGGCGTGGATGCGATGGACGGTATTCGCTCTCGTTATGGTGAGCATCTACCTGGTATTTTGATTACAGCCAATACTAATAAAGATCTCGTTGATGATGTTCAAAAACGCGGCTATCACTATATGGCGAAAATGGTAAAACCCGCAGCGCTGAGGGCACTTATTTCAAGCCTAGTAAAATAAAATTTTTAGATAATAAGTCACAGACTTAAGTATTGAAAAAACAAATCGAAAGGATGAAGAATGATTACAGTCTTTGGGGATGAAAAGTCAGGTAACTGTTACAAAATTAAGTTAACTCTTAGTTTACTCAACATAGACTATCAGTGGAAAAACGTAGACTTACTTAAAGGGGAGACGCAAACCTCTGATTTTTTAACTAAAAGCCCACAAGGTAAAGTCCCCATTATTGAACTGCCTGATGGCAAAATATTAGCTGAATCAAACGCAATCATTGGTTACTTAGCTGAAGGTTCGCAGTTGATCCCTCATGATACATTCGACAAGGCATTAATGTATCAATGGATGTTTTATGAGCAATACACACACGAACCTTGCATCGCAGTGGCGCGTTTTATTCAGTTTTATCAAAATATGCCTGCTGAACGTCAATCTGAATATATTGTGTTACATGAGAAAGGTGAGCAGATATTAAGTTTGCTCGATAAAGAGCTTCTGGCTAAGCCGTTTATGATAGGGGAGCAATTTACTTTGGCTGATATTGCCCTTTATGCATATACTCATGTTGCTCATGAAGGCGGTTTTGACTTGTCAGTATATCCCAATATTCAAAACTGGTTATTTAGAATTACTGAGCAAATTGGGTATGTGGCAATGATAGACTAAGGGATATTACAGGCATAAAAAAACCTTACCGAGTGTGACTGTTCAAACAGTGACACCCTAGTAAGGTTATTTGAGTCAGTTTTAAATTACTTTGCTAGTTTAGTGAAGTAATCAAAAATTACTGGTACGTCATTCTGACCCATACCTGCATCAACCGCTTCTTGTAAGCTTGTTGAAGTACCTTGAGCGATTAAAGACTTAGTACCTAAGTCTTCACACATTGCAAGGAAGTAACCAAGATCTTTGTTTGCGTTAGCAACAGAGAAACCTAATTTTTCTTCACCGTCTACAGCGTAGAACTTACAGAACTGCATGAAAGGTGAGTTAGAAGGACCAGCTGACATAATGTCAAACAGTTGTTGTCCGTCAACACCAGCAAGTTTTGCTACAGCAAATGCTTGAGACATAGTTGCAACGGTTGTCATGCCCATGAAGTTGTTAATTAACTTCGTAGTATGACCAGCACCTAATGCACCTAGGTGGAATACATTCTCGCCTTGCTCTTCTAAAAGCGCTTTAACTTTGTTGAATGTTTCCATTTCGCCAGCAGCCATGATGTTTAACAGACCATCTTTAGCGTGTGCAGGAGTACGACCTAAAGGTGCATCAATCATGCCTGCGCCTTTTTCTGCTAGTGCAGCACCGATTTTCTTAGTAGAAGCAGGGATAGAAGTACCGAAGTCAACTAATACAGATCCTTCTTTAATACCGGCTAAAACACCGTCATCACCGTAAACAATTTTTTCAACAACAGCTGAAGTCGTTAAACAGAATTGAACAACGTCACTCGCTGCTGCTAGTTCTTTTGCTGAAGTAAAGGCAGTTGCGTTACCACGGTCAATAACACGAGCAACAGCTTCTGCACTAAGATCCATTACATTGACTTGATAACCTCTCTTTTGAAGGTTCTCAACCATGTTGCCGCCCATAAGGCCAAGTCCGATGAAACCAATGACAGGCTTTGTCATATCTAACTCCTAAATATATTGGTAAATGCTATCCGAATGCTAATAAAATCTAGCATCTAGAATAGGCGTGCTAAGTTATTTTTATAAAGCGATGACTGAATTTCAGTGTTGGCTTTATATATTCAATTAATGATTCGAATACTTTACTTACTTCTGATTTTTTAATTGTATTACAATAAGACTGTAAAGCCAAACTATTACTGACCAATTATCTTAATTGGTTTACCAATTTGTGATTTTGTGATTTTGGTTGTTTTTTGAAGTAAACAAAGTGGTGTGGCTATTTGTATTTATTTAAGAGAGCCCATTAATGTTTAATAGGCTCTCTTCGAAGGTGTGGCTAAATTAGAATCTAGCGCGTAGACCTAGAGTGTAACGACGATCTGATTCACTGTATTTCCATACTGAACCTAGCTCAGTTGTGTACTCAATTGGTTCACCTGTTAAGTTCACAACGTTACCGACAACAGCAAAGTGTTCATTGATATCCCAGCTAGCAGAGAAATCAAACTGACCACGGGCTTCACGGTAGTTGTTACCCACAGTTGCATCAAAGTTGTCTGCAGTAGGGTCATTTTGGTTAAATACGTTATAACCTAAAGCACCCACTGTTTGAACACGTTTTTCAGCTTGTGAATATAAGTAACGGTCACGCCAGTTGTATGCTAAACGGAACTGAAGATCTTCATTTTCCCAGTAAATTTGACCGTTAGCCGTATTTTCTGAAATATTTAGAAGAGGGTTACCGTCAGGCTGTGCACTATCTGCATAGGTATAGTTGGCATTAACACCAAAACCAGACCAGAAACCAGGTAAGAAGGTAAACTGCTGTTGATAAGCTAATTCAATACCTTTTACTTCACCGCTACCGCCATTAACGTCAGTATCGATTACGATACCCGTTTGGCCAGCCGCTTTTTGTTGGTCAACGTAAGCTAAACCTTGATCTTCTGTAGCAAAGTTAACATCGCCTTGGCTTTGTCCTGCTGTGTCGAGTAAACAAATGTTCCCCCACTCAGTGGTGTTTTGACCTGAGACAGTGCTTGCATCTGCTAAACAGCTGCTGTCAGTTTGGGTAAATGAGTTAACATCTTTATAGAAAAGTGCAGCAGAAACTAGACCACCGTCTCCAAAGTAATGCTCAACCGAGAAATCATATTGCGTTACACGGTATGGCTCAAGTTGGTAAGAACCTTGAGTACCAGTCACTAACGAGTTATCAATTGATAATGCAGGGCTTAATTCATCAAAGTCTGCACGTCGCATTACTTTAGCAGCTGCGAAACGCATTAAGGTTTCGTCAGTTAACGTATAAGTTACGTTTAAGCTAGGTAGGAAATCCGAATAATCATTTTTACCTGTATCTAAAACTTTATTACCATCAGCATCAACCGATGCAACAACACTTGATTCAAGTTCTGTTTGAATATAACGACCACCGAATACCGCTGTTAGGTCGTCGAAATCCAAATGGAATTGAGCATAAATCGCGCTGGTTTTCTCATTAATTTCTTTATATGCACCATTATCTTCTACCATGTTGTCAGCTAAAGAGCCGTTCATAGCATAAGACGTGCCTGCAAGCATTTGCTTAACAAGTTCATAAGTTGCTTCAGTATTTTGCAACTGATCAGCATCGTAAACATTGTATGTTAATAAATCGTTTTGACCGTTCACACCAGTTTGATCAAATGAGTTATTTAAATTAACAATGTTCATGCTATCGCTAAGAAGCGCATTATCAATCCAGATTGGCGCAAAATTACCATTATCATCAACGGCATTCTTGTATGAATCTTTTAGCGTGGTATTGCCATTAATTGGCTTAAGATCATAACGATTAGCTGTGTAGTCTCTATCAGTAAAGCGAACACCAGCTTTAACCGCTGATACCCAATCTACACCGATATCAGACATTTTAAAGTCAAAGCGAAGTGCTTGTTCTTCATTGTCAGTTTCTAATGTTTTGTGGAAAAATTCACGGAATACTAAGTTATCAGGGTTAGTTAACATACCCGAGTCGGCATACATATAACCAGGAATGCCGCCACCTGAATAAGAGCTACTCGTACTGGTGTGAGTCACTAAATCAGTTGTAGGATCGGTACGTTCGATAGGACGTAGGTTGAATTCGTTTGCTGTTTGTTTTTCTTCAGATTTTGATAAAGAGTACTCAGCAGAAATTTCAATTGAATCAGTTAAGAACCATTCACCGCCAATAGCGTGTGAAGTGGTATCCGATGTAGTGAAGTCACTCCATGTTTTTGGAATCACTAATACGCCATCTAAATCGTAGTTATGTAACTCACCATTACTATCATAATATGAATCACTTCTAGCGACACTAGAACCGCCCACATCAAGAATAGAGTACGCTGATTGACCACCGTCAAGCTTTGTGGCATTCAAATCAAGATAAATATTAGCTTCTGCGCTCACAGGTTCCCATTGTAGCGAGATACCATAAGCAGTACGTTCACGTTCTTCTGTTTTTTGCTCTACTGTATTCTGAGTACGACGCAGGTATTTACCATTTGGTCCACCAGAATCATCAACAATACCGTCACCATCAATGTCAATATTGTCTTGTAAATCTACTTTGCTAAAAAACTCATCACGACGTAATTCACGATCTAGATAAGCTAAGTTAGCTGACGCACCAAATGAACCCGCATCACCGAGGTCCCAGTTATTACCAATACCCATAGAGAAATTAGGTGCTGTATTTTCAGTTTTGTCTGCGTATTCACCGTCTAACGTTATCGCTACTAGAGGCTCTGAAAGTTCTAGTGGACGAATCGTTTTCATGTTGACAGTACCCCCCAAGGCACCTTCAATCATGTCAGGAGTCGGTGACTTAATTACTTCTACTGTTTTTAAGAAACTTGATGGGAAGTCATCTAACCCGATACCGCCACGGCCAGCGCCAGCAGTTGAACGGCCATTAAGTAATACAAGGTTTTCTGATACACCACGAATTGTGACAGATTCACCAACACCAAAGTCAGTGCCAATTGAAACACCTGTAATACGTTGTAATGCTTCTGCAATGTTGTTATCTGGTAGCTTACCTATGTCTTCAGCAACAATAGCGTCAACGATACGATCATCAGTTCGTTTCATTAAGTTTGCCGCTTTCAAACTACCGAAGATACCTTTAACAGCAATCACTTCGATGTCATCGGTATCTGTTTGTTCAGTTGGTTCTGCAGCGTAAGCTGGTAGTGTTAACAGTGCTGTTAATGCTGCACCGAAAATTGATATATTAGTCGCTTTACTTTTAGTGTCACTAAACATGGCACTTATTTTATTCAGCTTCATAATTCCCCCAAGAATGGTATCAGGTCATACATTACCCTTTGGTATGACCAATTATTGTTGTTTTTATCAACAGCAACATTTATATAACAAGGGTAATTCGAATGCAACCTATTATTACCAAAATGTTCACATTGGTTTACCAAGGTCTAATCTTTCTTGGTTTGTCGCTATTTATGAACGATACTGGCTGTTCTTTAGTAGTGCTAAGACTGGGGCCAGTTCTGAGCTGTATTCTGGCTCATCTATCTGTTTTTATGGGGTTTAATCTTTATCGGTGGTCGTGCTGTAGATGTGGGGCTTTGATAGTTTAAATACAGTTGTCTAAATTTTGGTAATGTATCAACCTACGTATTGGTAATACCAGTTGGTGTTGTTTTTATTACAGAACTTATTCACGTAGTCCTAGATTTTAATTGAAATAAATCAAGTTTAAATTAGGTGATGTTGTAAAAAGTACTTATAAAACAGGTGTTAAACTCATATTTTAAAATTTGCAATTTCAGGCGAGGATTTTTCAAACTTGTAATAATGTAACGAACCTGTGAAAAATTAACATATTGGTGCTCAATATAAATAGTTGTTAAACATTGGCAGAGGGATTAATTGCGGAACTCAATATCAAGTTCAGCAATTTAGTTGATGAGATTAGTTTTTAGTTAATGCAGTCTCATTTGTTAGCAAAATAACGTGTAACGGCAGGTTGGTAAGGGGTATCAATCCCGACGTAAGCAGGTCCAAAAGCTGAAAGTCCGCGCTCAGTGATGAACTCTTTAGGTGCGGGAAGTACTACAATGGCCACGTTCATCTGTTTATGATAATTAGGATTGGTAATAGGGGTTAAGTTATCCATATCTAAGCAACAAATTAAGTCAGGAATAGTGATATCAACCTTGTCATTGACCCTGGCCACAAGGTTCTCATTTTTTACTTCGATATGGTAACGGTTATTCTTAAATTCACCCGTTCCGTCAATAAATACTTCGCCTATAGTAAAGCCATCTTGGGTTTTAAAGTTAAAATCAGTGACCACACCTCTGAATGCCACATAACCTTCACCGTGACTTGCTATCGCAGTTGCAATATCTTCGCTTTGTTCTTTGGCTAGACGATAAGCCTGACCAATCGCTAATGATTTAGAAATTGTTCCTTTAATGACGGCATTTTTTACTTGCTCAATGGGCATAGCATGATCAATCGCGGCAATGTCATTGCGACTTATCATAGATAAAGCACGGACAACGCTTTCAGCGCGTAAATCATCTACGACATTTTCACAGATAAAACACTCACCAAACTCATTAGCTGTGACTATTGGTGCTGCTGGAATATTATTAAAATAGTAAGTTGAATGGGTTATCTCTGGCACTGCTCGTCCTGCTACATCAGCATCAATAATATAGCCATTTGCCATTGCTGCAACGTAGAATGAGATAGCGGTATTTGAACCGCCTAATTCACAGCAAATGGTGCCGTAGAATTCATCGCCCGTGTATTTTTCTAAGCGCCTGAAAGCGGTCATGATTGAGCTGCTATTTGACTTAGGCAGACGCGTATATTCCTGCTCTTCCTCTACTGTGAGTGGTGATAATGCACCGAGCATATAAGGAGTGCAGATTTTTTTACCTGTTGGCACATCATCAACACTGACTAAGTTAAAGGTTTTACCTTCTGCTAGTGCTTTATCAATATAATAGAAGCCCTCGTCAAGCTCACCACCACCGCCTGTGCCGAGAATTGCACAGCCGTGTAAAATATCAGATAAGTCTATTCGAGTGAGTGTTTTCATTTTTATATATACCTAGTGACTTCTATTGGTTTAATCGATATAAAACGAGCGTTAATTTGAGTTTTATAGCCATCATCATAGTAATTATTCGTCAAAAATTTTATGTTCAAATCTTGTCGCTTTACGATAATTTTTGTTGGGTTTATACCGATTAACCAGTGATTTTATTTGCCTAGACACTTTTTAAAACCAAATGCTTTACTCAAAACATAGTAAGACAACATGGTAAGAAGCATTGCGTCGCAGACTTCAATGCTTGTGAGAGTGAAATATTCCTGATTGACCATGATTGAAGTAGCAATGCCCACTCCCCATGCTATGACGGCACAGTGATTAACTGCTGGCATTTGCGGTAAATCTTTCAATTGATATGGTTGTTGATGGCGCAGTAGGAAGAAATCCACCGCATAAATGGCTGCAACAGGGGTAAAAATAATGGATAAACTAAATAGGAAGTCGGTAAAGTTTGCTAATAAATTAAATGAGGCAATGACAGTGCCTAAAACACCTGCTGCAACAATGATTTTCCACTCTTTCCAATGAACATTAATTGCATTAAAACCGAGTGCAGCACTATATAGGTTAACCACATTAGTGACCCAACTTGACATAATTAACAAGACGAATGCGAAAATCCCAAACCCTAGCGTTAGCATGACTTGTAAAATGTCACTCTGTTGAACCGCTATGCCTGCTATTGCGGCCGCAATATATACAAAAGTATTGAGCAATAAAAATGGTAAAAATGAGGCAACAACAGTATCTGTTTTAGTTCTAGCGAAGCGGGTAAAGTCTGGCATTAATACCACACTGACAATAAAGCTACCCACGACGGCTGAAACGGCTTCGCCGAAGGTGAGGGAGAAAGAGGTTGGTTCGGCTGTGCTATTTGATGATAAATTTAATCCGAGGCCTGCTGATGTCTCTATCCCGAGGCTTTTATATAATAAGTAAGCTATTAAAAAAAATAGAACAGGAACAAATAAGCTAGACAGTTTCTCAATTAAAGTGAAGCCCCAGATTGTTGTGAGCGTAATTAAGACGCCAGCTGATATTTCCAATAGCCAAATAGGGGCTTTGACATTAAACATTTGCAGCAGCAGAGTCTGGGATACTTCACTAAATAGATTAATGTTGACGCCGTACCAACCTAACAATGACAACACAAAGGCAAGGCTCAGGAAATTAGCGCCTTTGGTCCCGAAAACAAACTTCATCGTCATACAGGAGGTTAATCGGTTGTGCATGCCTACTAGACCAGTGACCACGCCTAAGACAGAAAGAATTAATCCGCCTATTAAAAAGGCATAAATACTTTGTTCAAGCCCAAGCGCATTGCCTAATTCAAGTCCCGTAATTAGGCCAGGAACAGCAAAAGCTAGCCCACCGTTAATCATGCCAATTCTTACTCCACCTATCGTTTTATGCTCTGGCACGGGACAAGTGGCGTAATCTTCAAATATCTCATCAATAGGAGTATTTGAACTTTGTTGGGGCTCAATTGATTGCGATGGCTGATTGACTGACATGAAACCTCGACAGGCCTCTTTTTGAGGCCTTGAAAAATAGTAGTTAGAAATTATATATGGCTTCAATACCATAGGTACGAGGTTTGTTTGGCATACGTGCTAAGTCAGTTACGCCATCCCCATAAAAGAAGATATCTTCAATTGTGCGTTCATCGGTAAGGTTATTCACATAAAGTTGTACTGTCCAATCGTCAGATTGTAAACCAACGCCAGCGTTAATAGAGGTGAACGTTGATGAAGTGACATCAGGAATTTCAATATCAAAATATTGTGGCCCCTGTACTTGAATATCTGCTCGCGAAACGATTGACCAATTAGCCCCAATAGGGAAGAAGTGGTTAGCTGAAAGTGTATAACTGTATTCAGGCACCCACACTTGTGAGTAGCCTTCAAGTTCAGGTCTATCGGAGAACTCTTTAATTTCAGAATCAATAATGCCAGCATTAAAACGCACATCAAGATTCTCTGTCGCAGCCCAACCTAATTCAACTTCTGCACCTTTGGTTTCTACTTTATCGATAGCAAGATTTTCTAGGGTAAAGCTATCAACATTAAATTGGGTAATTTGCGCATCAGATTGTGAAATCATAAAGATTGCACCGTTTAAGGTTACTGTATTTGAAAATAATGTCGTTTTAAAACCCGCTTCATAGCTATCGGATACTTCTTGATTAAATACGCGATTAATTCCTTCTGCTGGTTCATTAAAACCACCACTTCTAAAGCCTTTTGAGTAACCGGTATAAAGTAATAAATCTTGGTTCATTTGATAAGCTAAAGTGAATTTAGGTTGCCACTCACTGAATGTATCTTCAGCAAATGTGTCTACTGGATAATTAGGATCGTAAGACTCTCGCTTGTCATTGTCGTATCTAAGCGCAGCAGTCAACTCAAGTTTATCGGTAATGTCATAGTTGATTTGTCCTGATAGTGCCCAGGCTTTACTGCTATTTTTATCAGCAATGGTCAGATAAATCATATCGTCAGTAAAGTCATCTCTGTCTAACGGGACATCACCTAAGAAATCGTCAAAGAAGTTAATGGTGTTATCACGTTTTTTGTCTTGATAAAACGCAGATACAGCCCATCTTAATGGTTGGTCACTTTGAGAAGTGAATCGAGATTCCACCGTGAATGATTTCACATCAAATAGGCCTTCAGTGCCAAATGGGGCACGGAAAAAGTCTTCTTCGTCAATAAAGGTTGGATCAGCCGAGTAATCACCATCGTAAAAGTGATTGTTCTCAGAGCTGCTATAGGCTGTGATTAAGTCGAATGTACCAAGGTCGTAGTGTTGAGTTAATTTTGCACTGACTTCATAAACATCACGTTGATCGTTATTACGAATATTTTGAGAGGTTGGAATATCAAAATCTTCAGCAGTTTCCTCTGTTACACCTTGATAATAAGCAAAACCCGCGTCGCTGGTAGTGTATCTGCCGCGAAGGTTTAAACTAGTATCGTCAGTTAATTCGAACTCTAGCTGACCAAAAACCGAGTCTTCGGAAAAATAATCTGCTTGTTCATCTAAAAATACATTATCAATTAAACCATCTGAATTTTTGGTGTAGCCACCGACGCGAAAGAAAGCGCTACTGTCATCATTTAATGCACCAGAGACGACACCATTTAAATTATAGGTGTTGCCATTACCATATGAGCCTTTTAGCGTGCCTTCCAACTCTTCAGTTGGTTTTTTTGTGGTCACAATGACTGCGCCTCCGATAGCGCCTTTACCGTATAGCGCACCTTGGGCACCACGCATCACTTCGATACGTTCTATATCAACTAAGTCTTGGTTGATAAACTCTAAATCAGGGGCTGTAACGCCATCGACGACAAACGCTAATGGCGCATCTCCTACCTGTGGGGTGATGAGGCCTCGAATCGTAATACGCGCTAAACCAGGGCGAAAGTTATCTAATTGGCTTAAGTTTGGGGTCAGATCAGCAACATCACGAAAGTTTTCAATGCGCTGATTTTGGATCATATCACCACTGAATGCGGTAACAGAGTCAGGTACATTTTGCAGGGTTTCCACACGGCCACGAGCGCTTACTTCAATTCGCTCAATACCAGTATCAGCATTGCTCGATTGTTGCTCTTCTGCCGAATGAGCAATATTAATAAATGATAAACTGATGGCAGAGGCTAAAATTGTTTTTGAAAAAAACTGACGATGGCTGTGGTTCATGTGTTTGCCCTCATAGGCTGATATGCATAAATATGTAAATATTGTGCATGTGTGATATCCGTTACAACCATTGTGGCGCTTTGTGGAAAAATAATATTTTGTAATGCTATTTAAATGCAGTGAAAAATTATCGCTTTGAGATAAAACTAACGAAATTTTGCAACCAAATGAGAGATAATCCATTATAGGCAAGGTAAATATAGGCTTAGGTTTCTGAAAATGAAAAAGAAAGTAAAAATTGATAGTTACAATAAGAAAATTTTGGCCACACTTCACCTTGAAGGCGATCTCACTAATATCGAATTAGCCGATAAAGTCAGCTTATCACCCAGTGCGTGTTTTCAAAGAGTCAAAGCGCTGAAAGAAGCTGGTTATTTTAGAACCTTTCACGCTGATGTGAATTTAGAACAAATTTGTGAACACGTACTGGCATATGTCGAGTTTACCTTACGTGACAACAGTGCGCCTTCTAGCCGCCGATTTGTGAGTGCGATTCAAGACATTCCAGAATTTATGGATTGCATGCAGCTAAGTGGTGATGTGGATTATATGTCCCTTAGTTGTTTTCCAAATATCAAAAAGCTTAATGAAATTTGTACTGAATTATCAGATCGTCCAGAGTTAAGCATTAAAAATATTAAAACCCGTATCGTATTAGAGCGCAGTAAGTGGTTTTTAGGTTACCCATTAGGCAGCCTTAAATGGCTAGATGATAATGCGCAAGAGAGCGAATCAGCTTAATAACTGAACTTTAATATGCTTTATCGTGACACAGGAATTAATGTCCTAAGAACAATTATCATAGTTATTCACATTAGATTGTTTATTATTTAAAACTGTCGCAGATTCTGGTTAGGATTTTTGGGTTAATGACTCTTTATACAGAATAAGTTCAGCGTAAATTTGTTTGCTAAATCGATAAACCATAATTTCTCTTCTAAATGAAAAAGACCCGTTATCAAAGCTGATAACAGGTCTTTAATCTAGCCGTATTTAACTTTTGACAGGCACTATTTACTGGCATGAATTGCAGAGATTAAACACAGCCAGCATTTCAAAGTCAGAATAAAAACAAGTCAGTTATGTTAAAAGGCAGCCGTTACTGCAATTTTGTCATTAAAAAAGCTAGCCATTACTAAAAGTATCTGCACTGCTTTGTTCTTGAGTAATATCTGCAGCAATGGTTTTCATTGCTGTGGTCAGCTTAGTAAGCTGAACTGAGCTAATGGTGTAAGGCGGGGTGATATATATGACATTACCAAAGGGTCTTATCCAAACTCCAAGTTGAATAAAGGCTTGCTGCAGTGCGCCGGTATTGATTGCACTTTCCATTTCAATCACACCGACAGAACCAAGCACTCTCACATCTCTTACATGTTGATATTGAATAGCCTCTGCGAGTTCAAGTGTCATTTGCGATTCGATGTCGCTGACTTGTTGTTGCCACTTGCCCGTTTGTAATATGGCTAAGCTGGCATCAGCAGCTGCGCAGGCTAATGGATTTCCCATGAAAGTAGGACCATGCATAAACACGCCAGCTGGGGAGTCACTAATGCCTTGTGCAACTTCATCACTGCAGATTGTGGCGGCAAGACTAATATAGCCACCCGTTAAGGCTTTGCCTAAACACAAAATATCAGCTTGGATATTGGCATATTCATAGGCAAACAGCTTACCTATACGGCCAAAACCGGTTGCTATTTCATCTAAAATTAACAGCACTTGGTATTTATCACACAAGGCGCGTAAAGCGACTAAGTAATCGGCTGAGTAAAAGTGCATACCACCAGCTGCCTGCATAATCGGCTCGATGATAATGGCGGCAATGTGCTGATGATTAGCTTTTAATATTGCTTCTAAGGTGTCCGTATCGCCATCTACTAACGCCTGATTAAAGTCAGACTGCGGCGCAGGGGCAAATAATTGCTCAGTGACAGCATTACCAAACATAGTATGCATACCATTATCAGGATCGCAGACACTCATGGCTGCAAACGTATCGCCATGATAACCACGTTTAACGGTGAGCAATTGTTGTTTCAATGGCTGGTTTTTACCTTGCCAATATTGCATGGCCATTTTCATGGCAACTTCTACAGCAATCGAACCTGAATCGGCTAAAAACACTTTAGTCAGATTTGGACTGGTCATATCCACTAAGCGTTTACACAAGTTAATTGCTGGTGCATGGGTAATACCGCCAAACATCACATGGCTTAATGTGGTTAATTGATGCTGCATGGCATTAATAATTTCAGGACGATTATAGCCATGAATACAAGCCCACCAAGAGCTAGTGCCATCAATTACTACTTGGCCATCAGATAAGGTTAATTCACAACCATCGGCTGAATGAACCCCGGTGACTTTTGCGGCTTGACTCATTGAAGTGTATGGGTGCCAAATATGTTGCTTATCGAATGCAAAGTCGATTTCGGAATTAATTGGCGAGTCAGAGTGTTGAGAATTTAAGTTGTTCATATTTTAACCGTTAGTCAAGGTGTGGTGCTTGGTAGCATTGACAGTTTAAACGCTGAAGGTATCCTAACCCAATATAAAGTGAATATAAAATGAATAAAAAAGGATTAACCATGTCATCGTCAGCGATCCGTCACGACTGGACTAAAGCAGAGATTGAAGCACTATTTGCTTTACCAATGAATGATTTACTGTTTAAAGCTCACAGTATTCATCGTGAAACCTTTGATCCTAACGAAGTACAAATTAGTCGCCTATTATCGATTAAAACCGGTGCTTGTCCTGAAGACTGTAAATACTGCCCGCAAAGTGCGCGCTACGACACGGGTCTTGAAAAAGAACGTTTACTGGAAATCGAAAAAGTGATTACCGAAGCGAAAAGTGCCAAAGCTGCAGGGGCATCACGTTTTTGTATGGGAGCAGCTTGGCGTAACCCGCGTGAACGTGACATGCCTTATTTAACTCAAATGGTGAAAGATGTTCGTGCGTTAGGCATGGAAACCTGCATGACCTTAGGCATGTTGTCACCTGATCAAGCTGATGAATTAGCTAGTGCAGGTCTTGACTACTACAACCATAATTTAGATACATCGCCTGAGTACTACGGCGACGTTATCACGACTCGTACATACCAAAACCGTATTGATACCCTATCAAATGTTCGCGCATCTGGCATGAAAGTGTGTTCAGGGGGTATTGTAGGTATGGGTGAAAAAGCCACCGACCGTGCAGGGTTATTACAGCAACTGGCTAACCTTGAACAACATCCAGATTCAGTACCTATTAACATGCTTGTTAAAGTAGCAGGCACACCATTTGAAAAAATTGATGATTTAGACCCACTTGAATTTGTGCGCACGATTGCAGTGGCGCGCATCATCATGCCTAAATCTCGTGTACGTTTATCTGCAGGTCGTGAGAATATGACCGATGAACTGCAATCTATGTGTTTCTTTGCTGGTGCAAACTCGATCTTTTACGGATGTAAATTACTGACAACACCAAATCCTGAAGAAAACGATGATATGACTTTATTTAAACGCTTGGGGTTACATCCTGAGCAAGGTCCATCTGCTGATATCGAATCAGACAGTGCTTTACTTGCCAAAGCAAATGCCAAAAAAGATAAAGCAACTCAACAGTTTTTTGATGCTGGCGCAATTTAATCGTTAATAGGTTTTGATATGGTAAGTCATCCAATCTTAGATAAAATCAGTCAGCGAATGCAGCAACTGAATAATGATGGCTTACTCAGAAAGCGTAAATTGTCTCACGACAATAGCAATCCAAGCGTTATCGATTTTAGCCATAATGATTACCTAGGATTAGCGAGTGCCAATGAAATGGTTGATGCCCTTACACAAGGGGCAACAATCTATGGCGTAGGCAGTAAAGCCTCGCCGTTAGTTTCAGGTTATAACCAAGCACATTTTCAAATAGAACAGAGTTTATGTGAACTCACAGGACATGAAGCTGGGCTACTTTTTTGTTCAGGCTTCAGTGCAAATCAAGCGTTAGTTAAAACCCTATTTGACTCAAACAATGTGGTGATCGCCGATAAGCTTATTCACGCATCAATCATTGATGGAGTAAGAGATAGCGGGGCAGTCTTTAAACGCTTTAAACATAACGATTTAAATCATGCCAAGCAGCTACTCGAACGTAATCCCAATAGCGTGGTTATTACCGAAAGTGTCTTCAGCATGGATGGTGATAAAGCACCATTAAAGTCGTTACAGCTTTTGTGTCAGCAGTATAATAGTTTGCTTGTGGTTGATGATGCCCATGGCTTTGGGGTCACGCCAACTCAAGCCAATGGTAAGTTTTGCGATATCCAAGTGGTGACATTTGGTAAAGCACTTGGTTGTCAGGGCGCAGCCATATTAGGTCCCAAAGCAGTGATTGATTTTATGGTTGCTCAGTCTCGCCAATATATCTATTCAACAGCGTTATCACCAGCCAGTGCATATTTGGCACTAGCTGCAGTAAAATTAACCCAAGAACAACCACAAAGGCTAGCAGCCTTGAATGCCAATATTGCTGAATTTAGGCAGGCTTGTGGCAAAAACAATATTGAACTCACCGATTCAACCACTGCTATTCAACCTGTTCTCATTGGTGATAGTAATAAGACAGTGTTAATAGCGAGCAAACTTTTTGATTTAGGCTTTGCAGTTGGGGCGATAAGGCCACCGACAGTACCCGCAGGGCAAGCAAGGCTTCGCGTTACGATTAACGCGCAGCATAGTAAGCATGATATTGCTGAATTGGTTTGTGTATTAGCCACCTTAATTTAATTTTTAAGCATACTTTTATGATAAATGTATCGTTTCGAGAGCGTGAATGAACTCAAATAACCCTGTGGCAGTGAAGTTTTCTCAGGCAGCGACAACTTATAAACAACATGATGTGTTGCAGCGGATCACCGCTGAAAAACTATTAAGCAAAGCAACTCTTTCTGGCGATGTGATTGATATTGGCTGCGGACCTGGCACCGATTTCACTGCGTACGGACAAGACATTACCAAAGTGACTGCGGTGGATTTATCAGAGCAAATGCTGGCAATAGTAAACCAGTCTTTTCCTTCATATCTTACCTTGTGCGCCGATGCTGCTAACTTACCTTTATCTCAGCAACAATTTGATGGACTATATTCAAATCTAGTATTGCAATGGTGCGGTGACTTAACGGCAGTATTTAACGAGTTTCATCGAGTCGTTAAACCTAAAGCCACGTGTTTTATCAGTATTGTTACCAGTGGCAGTTTACTTGAGCTTGAAACGTTGGGGTTAGGGCACAACGCTTTTCGAACCGTTGAACAAATAACAGCAGCAATCGATAGCCAATATTGGCAAGTTGATTCAGTTAATGAATGCAGTGAATCGCTCTATTTTAATGATTTACGAACGATGCTTTATTCAATAAAAGGTGTTGGTGCTTCGGTAAAATCTCATCAAGAAAACTCGCATAGCTGCTGCTCAGATAAAAGCGGCTCAAATAAAAGTCGCTCGCATACAAACCGCACAGGATTAGAAAAGGTATCACTTCGTGGCCGTAAGGATTGGTTAGCATTAAAGCAACATGCTGAAACGATGCGACAAGCTGAAGGTATTCCACTGACATATCAAATTACCTATTTGCAGATAACAAAAAAATAGAAGGTTTATCGCAATGATTTATTTCATCACAGGCACTGATACCGATAGCGGAAAAACCTTAGTGTCGTCAGCATTATTACATGCGGCAGAAGGCACTAAAATTGGTGTTAAACCCATCGCTTCTGGTTGTGAACAAACCGAAAACGGCCTGAGAAATAGCGATGCCTTGGCACTAATTGCAGAGTCAAATATCAAGCTTGATTATCAGCAAATCAACCCCGTTGCATTTAAGCCAGCTATTGCACCGCATATTGCGGCTAAGCAACAAGGGCTAGCGTTGACGGCACTAGGTGTAGTGGACTCCTTACCACTAACTGAGCTCAAAAATACTGATTTTGGATTAATCGAAGGCGCTGGTGGCTGGCGTTTACCACTAGGCAATGGCGAGTACTTATCTGACAGTGTTAAATTGTTAGCAACACAACATCAAGTCGGTATTGTTTTGGTGGTTGGCATGAAGTTAGGTTGCCTTAATCATGCTTTATTAACCCAAGAAGCGATATTGGCTGATGGATTAACCATCGTGGGGTGGGTGGCGAATCAAGTGGATCCTGACATGGCATATCAAGATGAAAACCTCGCGACGTTAAAACAAATAATGACCTCTGAGTTTATGGGGTATGTCCCTCACTTATCTAACCCAACCGCAAAACAAGCTGCTCAATCTATTCGCTTTACTAGGGCCTGTTGATCTTTGCTGGTTAAGTTTTGTTCGAAATAAAAGCGTTTTAATCGAGGCGAATGAATTGATGCCTAGTCATCTAAGCACCTTTTATTCACAAAGATGCATTCAACAAAGAGTAAAACGCTTTTAGTCGAACCCTTCGGGCAGCGTTTGTTGGTCCTTTTTACAGCGTTATCAACTTTTTATGTAGAATAACTACACCACAAAGTCTCTGCCTTGTACAAATGACCAACAATTCGCTGCAAAAATAACCTCGAAAGATCAACAGGCCCTAGCGCATTAAAAGTAAATCGCATTCAAAGTTAATCACTTTTTACATTTATTACTTTATATCCATAGGGCTTAAAACACCTGTTTGGTGTAAGCCTGCAATATGGGTATATATTTGGGTTGTTTTTACATCATTATGCCCAAGTAGTTCTTGTACGGTCCTTATATCATGCCCACCTTTGGCGTTACGAATGTGCACCTGCATCATCCGTGAATCGATGTCACCAACCTGAAGTCAAATAGCCTCACCGAGGCGCAATCCCTTACTGTATAAGGTGTGAAAACACACTTGATATCGCAGCTTATGAGTAAGACTAATAACGATAGAGACTTCTGCGGGCGTAAGCATATCTGGCAGTCTATTGACTTGTGGCGGCTTAACAATATTAAGCCACTGCCACTGCTGGTCAAGGACATATCGATAGACCTATTTACAAGTGATTGTGCAACCCATTACGGTCAAGTTTCACGGTGCTCCACGAATGTAAGGCAATCAAACTGGCAAAGTAGCGCTTCAAATCATCGATTGAAAGGTTATCAGGACATGCATCGAAATAAGCACTAATGCGCCTGACAGCGCAGCTTCGTTCAACAAGATCATTAATGATAAATCACAATCAATACGAATTATCGTACAGCTTATAATCTGCATATTAGTTCTGAACTGTAATCTCATTACACTATTTATTGGTAATACCTATATGGATAATTGGTAATAAACCTTTGTAAATTTGGGATACAGCTGAGTCACTGACTAACTTTGTTCTGTTATTTGGTAATGTTGTCATATCCATTGGTAGTGAATATAAAAACCATTCAACAATAACAGCTCGTTCCTCCTATAAGTTTCTGTTTATCATGTTCTTTTTGTTTTGTGAAAAATATGTCAAGCCAATGCGTTAGTCTTTTTTATTCCCTTGTTACTACCAATTCTGGTTTTTGGTAATGCTTGCGGCACTATTTTGGTTGACAATGATATGTTGTGTTGGTTATATTTTGTTTAACACAAAGTTACAGGTGTGAACAAGTTGTTAAGTGTATGGGTGTGTTAGGTGGGTTGTGTGTGATTCTGTGCGTAACAATTAATCATAGCTCTTTGATCATATACAACAAAGAGTTCTGCTTATTTTTAAAACGAAATTAGATAATTTTTGGTGTTAATTAGAAGCAAAGTCTTACCTATTTTTATTACGTTTTTCAGGGTTAGTTAAGTTCATGTGTAGGTGCGCCACTTCATGCTGCGCATATAGGTATTCTAAGTAAGCTATGAAAATAGTTAAGCCGAACAATACACGATCATATTCAACAAAGAGATTGTAAATTATAAAGGATTCCAATATCAACACATATAAATCTTACCGACATATTCAAAAGAAAATGTGTGACGTTTTCGCTGTGCTAGTTTTTGCTTTAACTGTTTTTAGCGCATCACTCAATGCTCAGGAGATTGAGGAGAATACGCTTATTCCTAAGTCACACACTAGCCTTGCTGAAGGTGTTTTACTAGGGGATTTGTCAAAACTCGATCCGCTTAAAAAGCCTGGTGAAAATTTTGACTTACTCGATTGGTCGTTAACGTTGCCAACCGATCTCAACGAAGATAAAAAAGCGGATACCGTCTATGAGAAATCATTAGGTAAAGGCTTTAACTTAAAGCCATTTTTTTATACAGCAGATGATGGTGGCTTGGTATTCGCTTGCCCAAACGTAGGTGCCAAGACCTCAAAAAATACAAAATATGCGAGAACCGAACTACGCGAAATGCTACGTAGAGGTAATGTTCGAATTAAAACTCGTGGCCTGACTAAAAATAACTGGGTTTTCAGCAATGCGCATGGTTCGGCGAAAGCTAAGTCTGGAGGTGTTGAAGGCAGTTTGGAAGGGACTTTGGCAATAAACCGAGTATCTACCACAGGTGATATAAAAAAGGTTGGACGCGTGGTCATCGGGCAAATTCACGCGACGGATGACGAACCTATTCGTTTATATTACCGAAAATTACCAGCCAACTCGAAAGGGGCTATTTATTTTGCCCATGAAATAAATGATGGTGATGATATTTGGATAAATATGATTGGCTCACGTTCACATAATTTGTCAGACCCTGATGACGGCATCGCCTTAAACGAAAAATTCTCTTATAAAATTTCCGTCGAAGATGAAGTGTTGTTCGTCACTATAATCAGGGAAGGTAAGCCTAATATTACTAAGTACTACGATATGAAAGATAGTGGTTACAGTGCTAGTAACCAGTATATGTACTTTAAAGCGGGTGTTTATAACCAAAACAATGGCGGCGCCGAAGGTGATTATGTGCAAGCCACTTTTTATCATATCCACAACATGCATAAAGGTTATAAGTTTTAGCGAAGTTTTTTATCAATATAAAATTCGTAACTCGTAACTCGTAATTCGTAACTACAATTATTGGTTATATTTTTATTTAAATTAATAGGTTAAAACTTTTGTTTGGGTTTCGTCTGTTGAAATTAATATAACTCTAATTTAAATATAAGAATTTAATGGCAGTAACCTGATTGCAATAATAAATATAAGAACTTAATGGCAGTAATCTGCTTGCAATAATAAATATAAGAATTTAATGGCAGTAACCTGCTAGCAATAAAAAATATACCAATATATGGCATTAACATGCTTATTAAAATACTAAGGGGAAGTAAGGTATGTCGACGAAAATAAGTAAAAAAACAAAACCCATCCATAAAATAGGGAAGTTCAAGCTTTCACCTATAGCAAAATGGATGAAGCTTGCTGCATTTACTTCTGTAACCAGTTCTTTTGCATTTTCGGCATTAGCACAAGAAGCAGAAACTGAAAATCTAGATAAAGTTGATAATGATATAGAAGTTGTTGTAGTTACTGGCACACGTAGAACAATTCAAGACCAAATTGCAATAAAGCGTGACTCTACCACGGTTGTTGACGGTTTATCTGCTTCAGATATTGGTGATTTACCTGCACTTTCAATTGGTGAGGCGCTAGAAACATTAACGGGTGCATCATCTCACCGTGAAAATGGTGGTGCTACTGAAATCAGTATTCGTGGTTTAGGCCCATTCTTAAGTGCCACTAACATCAATGGCCGTGAAGCGACCAATGGTAGTGGTGACCGTTCAGTTAACTTTTCTCAGTTCCCATCAGAGTTGATGCAGAAAGTAGCTATTTATAAAACACAAGACGCTTCCATGATTGAAGGTGGGGTTGCCGGTGTTATTACCCTGGAGACACTTAAGCCTTTAGATTTTGGTAAGCAACGTTTTCAGGCTGAAGTGAAAGCTAACTACAACCCAGACCAAGCAAACGTTGAAAATTCACTTCAAGATGATTTGGGCTACCGTGGAACACTAAGTTATGTTGATCAATTTGAGTTTGATAACGGTCAAGCATTTGGTTTGAGTGTGGGTTTTCAGCGTCAAGATATTAGCCAGCCAGAAGCTGAATATAGAAGCTCAAGCCCAACGGGTTCATCTTTGTGGGCATGTTTGAATGATCCAACCGATACCAATACTGGCTTTTTCCGCAGTGAAGCGGGCGATTGTGAGGATGAAATTGTTGGCTCGAATAACCAAGGTTATAATAATGAAATTGATCCAGATACTGGTCTTGCAGTAGATGATGGCAGAGAATACGCATGGACTGGCTCAAGCCGAAGCTTCCGTCAAAATGAAACATCTGATGAAAGAGACGCTTTATTCTTTGCTCTACAATACCAACCCTCAAATAAATGGGATATCAATTTTGACGCGCAAATTTCAGATCGTACCCAAGCAGAAGCACGTCATGATTTAATTTTCTTACAAAAGCGCGTTACACCGGGTGTAACGGGACAAAATCTGATCACAAACGATGTTGGCGGTATTCTACATTGGGAAGGTGAAGAACGTATTGAATCTGCGGGCGAGCAATTTTCGCGTGAAGAAAACTATCGTGGATATGGCTTGAACGTTGAACATTTTTTCTCTGATGATCTAAAGATTAGTCTTGACCTTGGCTATTCTAAAACTAGCCGTGAAGAACTACAAATAACAAACCGAGGAAGAACGAGCTCTCGTCCTTTCTTATCTTGGGATTTAGGTGAATATATTCCTCATTTCACAGTTACTGATTTTGATGTGACTGATATTTCCAATTTTACTGATAGCCTTCGTACTCGTATCGACAGAGAAAATGTCCGCGACAACGAAATTATGGGTGCACGCCTTGATATTGATTATATTCTAGACGGTGATTTTTTTAGTGGCGTTCAAGCTGGTGTTCGCGTTTCTGAGCTAACATTTGTTCAATTTGGTGGCACGAACGGTAATGGCTCAAGAACGACATTTAATTTAGATGAATCTGCAACATCGGCCATCGATGTACTTGAAGGTTGCCAAATAGCCTTCCCTGAGACTGATTTTCTATCTAGTGTTTCTGACGGTGATATTATCACCCATGTTGACAGTTCAGGTAATGTTGTAGAAAGCGGTACAGGCGCTTCGTGGGCAACTTACAATAACGAGTGTTTCTCTCAAGCAGTAGCAGCATCACAAGGCGGCGAATTCGCATACCCAGAGGTTACATACGAGAATGCGGGTACTATTGACGTAACAGAAGAAACTATCTCTGCTTACGCCATGCTTAATTACGACACTGAAATGTTTGGTAAATTTATTCGTGGTAACTTTGGTGTTCGTGTAGTGAACTCTGACATTACCTCTATTGGCTTTAGAGAAGGTTTCGACGTTGTCACTGATCCGGCGACAGGTATCGTCGAATTAGTACCAGACGGAAGTATTGAAAAGATTGTTGGTGGTGGTGATTACACTGAAGTACTCCCAAGCTTTAACTTAGTCGTTGATTATAGTGACGATATTCTCCTAAGGGCCGGTATTTACCGAGGTATGTCACGTGCAGATCCATCTGATCTAGGTTATAGCCGCACATTCGTAACCGATGACTCGGATGACCCTGAATCAGTTGAAGATTTGTTGGTTGGTGTTAATGGTTCAGGTAATCCTGATCTTCAACCATTAATGTCATGGAACTATGACGCTGCTTTTGAATGGTATCCAAGCGATGACTCTATGGTAGCGTTAGGTGTTTACTACAAGCAATTCAATGGCGGTTACCAACAGCAAACACAGTTAGAGAATTTTATCGTTGACGGTGTGGAAGTTTCTTTACCTATTACTAATTCAGTCACTACTGACGAAAATAGTGACCTTTATGGTTTTGAAGCGACATTCTCGTATCGTTGGGATTTAGGCATTGGTGTGAAGCTTGGTTATAACTATGCAGATACAACCTATGAGTTTGAAGATAGTAACTACGGTAGTACCTTTACTACTGATTTAGATGGTGTTGCTATTCAGGATACCGTAGGTATTGTTCCTCCTGCCTCAGTACCTGGATTTTCTGAGCATGTATTCAATGGACAGGTTTACTATCAAATAGGCGGTTTTGATACTGCTCTTATCTACAAGTATCGTAGTGAATACTTCCAACCATACACTTCTAACGGCACAAGACTGCGTTATGTTGATGAGGCAGGTATTTGGGAAGCTCGTGCCGCTTACAAAATCAATCAACACTTTCGTATTAAAGTTTCAGCAATTAACTTGTTCAGTGAGCCTCGCAGTGATGACTTCTATACCCAAGGTAACTTAGGTCAAGTAAGTGATTACGGTCCTCGCCTGTTTGCAGGTGTCAGCTTTAAGTACTAGCCAAGTCTAGTACTTAAATAAAACAAGCTAAATTTGGAAAAAGAATCTTTTTGGAGTCATAAAAATGAATAATAAATCCTTTATACCGCTCATCATTGCGACAGGGCTATTAGGTTGTGGCGGTGATGACGGTGCTGAACTAGATGGAAATACTCGCGGTAGTATAGCAATAACCGGAAGCAATTTTATCGCTGGCGAAACAATCTCTGCAGCAGCTACTGATGCTGACGGAATTATAGCTGATACACTTACTTACGTATGGTCAACAGGTGTTATTGGAACATCCATCACCATTACTGAAGCTGATGAAGGTTCAGTCATTTCTGTTTCTGCTAATTATACTGATGAAGCAGGTTTTACCGAAGGTGTTGGTGCATCTACTCCTGTTATCAACCCAACCTTAAATGTTTCTGCTAGCATTATTAAGGGCCCTATTGATGGTGCAACTTGTGACATATTTAAAGTTGATGATAGTGGTGCTGCGGTTCTTCCTGCACAAGCTGCTGCAACCTCTGATGTTTCAGGTGGTGTTACATTTATCGACGTACACTTCGAAGGTGCAGGTTTAATTACATGTACTGGTGGTACTTATGCTGATGAATCAACAGGTTTAACCTTAGATGCTCCTCAACTAAGATCTGTAGTGAATGTAGTTGAAAATATAGTTCAGACTGATGAAAATGGTGTGGAAACTATACTTCCACCACCTACCTATGTTGTTTCTCCTTTAACCGAAATGGCTGTTCAAAACGCGGGTAGTGATTTGAACCAGTTTGCTGACGAAGCTGAAATAATTAATGCTCGTTTTGGTATTCGTTTTGATACAACAGAAGTGCTTCCTACTTTAGTTGGTACTGTTGAACTTGGTGCTGATGGTGCTGAAGATGCTGATAGATATGGTTCTGTGCTAGCGCTACTATCACAAGTTGATGCAGACAACGCAGACGCAGATTTATCTACCGTTATGCAAGATCTTGCTAGTGACGTCGCTGATGGTTCTTTTTCTGAAGAGTCTTTAGATACACTTGAGACAGCACAAATTAATTTGCAAACTACTTCACAAGTTGCTGATTCAGTTGATGAAGCGTTACTTGACGTCATTGGCGCGGCTGCGGGTTATAACAATGACCCTGTTGCTGCAATCATCGAAGGTGAATTTGGTGGTACTGTTCAAAATACTGCTACGGTTCCATTAACTGGTTCATTAACCATTATTGATCCAAACTTTGAAGAAGATGCTTTTGTTGCGCAAACTGATGTAGCACTTGATTATGGTACATTTAGTATCAGCGCTAACGGTAGCTGGTCGTACACAGTTAATACTGCAAACGAAACTGTGGCTAGCCTTGAGTTAGGTAATTCTGTGAATGATTCAATCACTATTGTTTCTATTGATGGTACCACTGCTGAAATTAATATTCGTGTTGCTTCGCTTACTCAGGTTGTAAAAATAAGCGATACAGGCGGCGATACTGGTGAGATCAGATTTAGCGTTGATAACCTTCGTCAAGGTAAGCTGAGTGCATCTTTCTCTAAAGAGGTTGCTCTTGGTAGTGATGGAAATATTAAAGATGCATATATTACGCTTTATGGTTCTTCTGGTAGTTCTAGTGAATCGTTAATGGATTTACGTATTCAAGGAACTCAAACTGGAGACGACGGCACTATAATTGATCCACGTTTCTTTGTTCGAAATACTGACAGTGACGCTTACCCTGGAAGTTTAATCACTGCTCCATTTGTTGAAGACCAGTTTTATGATGTAGAAATCACATGGGACTTAGACGCAACAGATCAAATTACCGTGACTATTGATGGTGAAGTGATTGGTGGCGGTTCTTTCTCTACTGCAGCGGTTGTTGACTCTGATTATACAGGCTTAGACCAGTGGTTCGCTGATGGTGTGAAAGCTATCCAATTTAGATTCGGTGATAATGATAGAACGATTCCTTTTGGTTCTTTTTATGTTGATAACATCGAGGTATTCTCAGATACAGCTGGCACAACAAGTATATTTTCAGATGACTTTGAAGTTTATGATGCAGGCGAAACTTTAGATGGTACAGACAGCAAGTATGGCTTAGCTATTTACTCAGAAGTTATCGTATTTGATGTAGGCGATGGCACAGAAGAAAATACACCAGCAGTATTTTTTGATTTAACTGGAAGAATTGCAGCTAATGAAGCAACGTTAACAGGCGCTGTAAGTGTACTTGACCCAGATGATGGCGAAGATTCTATTGTTCAGTCAACCTTAATGGGTATGTACGGTACATTATCAATATTAGATGATGGCTCATGGACTTATACCCTTGATACCACTGATCCTACTATTGCTGCACTTGTTGTGGGTGAAAGTGAATTAGATACATTTACGATTGAATCTTTTGATGGCACTACCGCTGAATTAGCAATCACAATTACAGGCACAGTTGTTGTTGCTACTGGAGATAATAATGTCGCTAGAATGGCTGATACCTCAACAGACGCTGATGCTGAATTACGCTTAACAACGGACCCACTTGCTGAAGGCTCTATTTCTGCAACCATTAAGCTACAAGCAATTGCTGGCTTTACTGCTACAGATGGTGTTTCTGAAGATAATACTGCTTATATTAGTGTTTACGGAGGCTCTGCTTCTTCAAGTAACTTAACGGGTGAAATTGTCTTTACTAATGATGGTACTGTTAAATACCGTGATGCAAATAAAGATCAGCAAATCATTGATGGCTTAACGTATACAGATGATACTGATATTGATGTAGTGCTTGAATGGACTGCAACAGGTTATTCTGTGTCAATTGATGGTGGCACAACGTTCTACGGTCCTTATGTTGCAATTAATTCGGGTACCGCAACAGAAACCTATCAAATCCGTATTGGTAGCTCTTCGAAAGAGTCAGCAAAAGAATTATTAGCTGATGACATCGTCATTGCTGATGATACAGATTCGGCAGTTCTGTCTGAAGACTTTGAGATGTTTGCTGAAGGTGAAGATTTAAGCACGACTTACTCAAGCTCTGCTGAAGCAACCGTTAAGACCATAGCGGGAAGTAGTGTAAATAAACTTGCCAGAATGGCTGATACAACAATAGACGCTGATGCTGAATTACGCTTAACAACTGCGGCACTTGCTGAAGGCTCTATTTCTGCAACCGTTAAGCTACAAGCAATTGCTGGCTTTACAGCTACAGATGGTGTTTCTGAAGATAATACTGCTTATATTAGTGTTTACGGAGGCTCTGCTTCTTCAAGTAACCTAACGGGCGAAATTGTCTTAAGTAATGATGGCAGCGTTAAATACCGTGATGCAAATAAAGATCAGCAAATCATTGATGGCTTAACGTATACAGATGATACTGATATTAATGTAGTGCTTGAATGGACTGCGACAGGTTATTCTGTGTCAATTGATGGCGGTACAACGTTCTACGGCCCTTATGTTGCCATTAATACGGGTACCGCAACAGAAACGTACCAAATCCGTATTGGTAGCTCTTCGAAAGAGTCAGCAAAAGAGTTATTAGCTGATGATATTGTTATTGATGATGCAACAGATACGGCGGTTCTATCTGAGGACTTCGAAAGTTATGCTGTGGGTTACGATCTCAGTACGACTTACTCTGGATCTGCTGAAGCAACTGTGCAATAAGGCTAATCAAGTTGCAGTTGTAAATTAATGTTTTAAACAATGTGTTAAAAATGCCGCTTATTGATAGCGGCATTTTTTGTTCTTATTTTGTAGACCAATACATGTTGACTTAATGAGTGTGCAAACTTTATCGATAAAGTTGAAATGGAACGATTGTTCAAAGACTTTTTATGTAAGTAATATTCATCATTAACGAGATTTTAAAGTGATGTAATTCAGTTATCATCTCCAGTTGTTTGTTGAGATGTTTTCAAAACAGTAGAGGAGAACGTATGTTGTTAAAGTTTGATGTGTTTGGAAAAGCTATGTCTGTTAAAAGAATAGACAATGAATGGCATTTATTTATAGATTCAAATACTGGCCTTCGTACTCGAGTTTATGATGTTGTGATCCCAAGTGAGCTACTAGAAAGTGAGCTTGCTCGGTATTTAGGCGACATCTTTCACGAAAGTGCCAGAGACGATAAAACTGACGTGACTCGACTGAACTGAACTAGTCGTTTTGTTTTGAGAATATGCCTCAACTGCGAACCTATTATAATAAACTTCATTGCGCTAACTAACTCTACGGCTTAAGCATATTTACCTTGGATAAATGATGTTTCTAGCCAGTAGCATTATTTTATTCTTCCATTGTAGACAAAGTCGCTAACTCCCTGTGCTTGCTGTAAAAACTAATCCTATCCATTCCTTGATGTGTTAGATAATTGAACTTACACTGTTATAAAAGTGTAACTGTAACCTCTTGCTGTTTTATTGTGTTTTTATGGACAAAAAGCAAGTAATGGATTAGCACTCACCATCAAGGATTTAGGGATAGCTATGGCATCGTTTTTCACTCCTCCAACATTTTCACTCGCAGTTATTATTACAGCAGCATCTTTATCGGGCTGTGAAAAGCCAGCTCCTCAAATAACCCCTAAATTAGTGGTAGTAGAGCAAGTGAATACCGTGACTGTGCCTTTATATGGTAATTATGTCGGGGTAACGAAAGCTTCTTTAGATGTCGAGGTTAGAGCTCGTGTTGACGGTTTTGTAGAAGGAAAAAGCTTCATTGAAGGCAGCGCTGTGAAAGAAGGTGCGCTGTTATATTCCATCGATAATAGACCTTATCTTGCTGTGGTTAATAGATTAAAAGCTAATGTTGAGTCGCAACAATCAGTGCTAGATAAATCTAAACGTGATGTTGAGCGGTTAAAGCCTCTTTATGAGCAAGATGCCACCAGTCAGCTAGATTTTGATAATGCGATATCAATATTGTCACAAGCAAGATCAAGTTTAGCAGCCAGTAAAGCTGAATTAGAAGAAGCTGAACTTGAACTCAGTTATACCGAAATCCGCTCGCCAATATCTGGGCTTGTTAGTCGCTCTGAAGTGGATATTGGCGCGTTAGTCGGTAGCAGCGGCCAGTCATTATTGACTCGCGTAAAACAAGTCAATCCAATTTATGTGACGTTTAATATGTCGGCGCTGGATTACCTTAATGCCCGCCGTCGTATGACCAGTTATTCTGCACAGCAAGAAGCAGAAGCTGAAGGTAAAGCAGTTGAGGGCTTTGTGAGAATTACACTGCCTGATAATAGTCAATACCGTTTTTTAGGCGATGTTGGTTTTACTGATCCTTCAGTCAACCCAGAAACCGGTACATTCCAAGTCAGAGCCGAATTACCCAACCCTGATAGAGAGTTGCTTCCGGGCCAATATACTAATGTGCGCATTAAACTCAACGAAGTGAACAATGCCATCGTCATCCCTCAAAAAGCCACGCAAGTGGAGCAGGGCGGTGTCTACGTGATGGTCGTTCTACCAGACAATAAAGTGGAACGTCGATTTATTGTGATTGAGCATCAAGGCGAAATGGGCGTTGTGGTTAAAAGTGGCTTAAAAGCAGGGGAGTTAGTGATTGTTGAAGGCATGCACCGTGTTCGCCATGGTCAATTAGCAGAGCCATTAACAGCAGAGGAATATCATAAGAAAGAAGATGTGATTCTTAAAGAACAGGCGCTTAAACAGCAGGAGTTAGAACAAGAACAGGAGCAAAACTGATGGCTCAGTTCTTTGTTAATCGACCTGTTTATGCTTGCGTGATTTCAATTGTTATCGTGTTACTTGGGCTTATTGCCATGTTTCAGCTACCAATTGATCAGTATCCCTACATTACGCCGCCGCAAGTCAAAGTATCAGCGTCATACCCCGGAGCAACATCAACCACTGCAGCAGAATCTGTCGCAACGCCGCTTGAACAAGAGCTAAACGGCTTGCCGAATATGATTTACATGAGTTCAAAAAGCACCAACTCAGGTAGCGCCAATGTCACCATTACTTTTGACGTGGGGACTAATCCCGATCTTGCTGCTGTTGATGTACAAAACTCAACGCAACAAGCGACAGGAAGTTTGCCGATTGACGTACAAACCGAAGGTGTTTCGGTTTCTAAAGAAGCTTCAGTTGAGCTATTAAAGCTTGCACTAACGTCAAGTGATGAACGCTTTGATGAAATTTATCTCAGTAACTACGGCACGATTAATATTGAATCAGCACTTAAGCGGATACCAGGCGTTGGCCGAGTGAGAAACACAGGTGCAAGAAGTTACTCAATGCGGGTATGGCTAAGGCCTGACATGATGGCTGGCTACAGTTTAACAACTGCCGATGTGATAAGTGCAATCAAAGCGCAAAATAAAGAATCACCAGCTGGCTCTATTGGCTCACAACCTAACAGTGACTCACTTAGCATGACATTGCCGATTACTGCGGCAGGTCGTATGAGCAGTGTGCCGCAATTTAAAGAAATCATTGTGCGAGCAAATAACGATGGCTCAATTATCCGTTTACGTGATATTGCTCAAATCGAATTAGGCTCCTCATCTTACACTTTGCAATCGCAGTTAAATGGCGCTAATGCGACCATTTTACAGGTGTACTTATTACCAGGTGCCAATGCGTTAGAAGTGACAAAAAACGTAAAAGCAGAAATGGCAAAGCTGGCAGAAAAATTCCCCCAAGGCATGAACTGGGAAGTCTTTTTTGATGCTTCTGTGTTTATCGAAAACTCAATAGATGAAGTGGTTAAGACACTGGTAGAAGCGCTGATTTTAGTGATTTTAGTGGTGTTTTTATTTTTACAAAATATCCGCGCAACATTGATCCCAGCTATTGCGGTGCCTGTTTCTTTGATTGGTACGTTAGCAGCGATGTTGGCGTTTGGCTTTACGATTAACACAGTGAGTTTACTGGCATTAGTGCTTGCGATTGGTATCGTAGTTGATGATGCCATTGTGGTGGTTGAAAATGTTGAACGCTTAATGAATGAAAATGGTATGTCTTCTGTCGAAGCCACAAAAGTGGCAATGAAAGAGCTATCAGGAGCATTAGTTGCTACCAGTTTAGTGCTCGCCGCTGTATTTGTGCCAGTGTCATTTTTGTCAGGTATCACTGGCATTATGTACCGTGAGTTTGCGGTTGCGATTACCGTCGCAGTGCTCATTTCAACCGTCGTGGCGTTAACCCTGTCGCCTGCCTTATGTGCATTATTGCTAAAACCGGGTGATAAAGCCACGAGCGGCTTTTTCAAATGGATGAACGATAAACTGGACATCAGTACCAGCAAATACAGTGCTCTAGTCGCGCTGACCACAAAACATGCAAAGCGCAGTTATTTCTTGTTTGCATTAATGGTCGGTGGTGTTTATTTCATTATGTCGTCGCTGCCCTCAAGCTTTATGCCTGATGAAGATCAAGGCCGATTCTTTATTGATATGACCTTGCCAAATGGCGCAACAGTTAACCGCTCGCAAGCTGTGCTGAAAAAAGCTGAAGCTCATGTGTTATCCCATCCTGCAATTGCATATTCATTTACCTTAGCGGGCGAAAATAAGCGCTCAGGTTCTAACCAGGCTAATGGTCAATTTGAAGTTATTTTAAAGCCTTGGGCGGACAGGGCAGAAAGTGATGCCACAGTACAAAAAGTGATGAAAGATATCCGCATTTCATTACATAAGGTGCTAGAAGCTGAATTTAATTTGTATTTACCTTCTGCTGTGCCTGGGCTTGGTAATGGCTCAGGTGTTGAGATGGAACTGCAAGATACATCAGGGACTAACTTTAAAGGGTTAATGGAAACGGCGGATGAACTGGTTGAAGCGTTAAAGTTACAACCTGAAATTGCCTCAGCAAGTTTGTCGTTGCAAAGTGCCATTCCGCAACTTCATTTAACAGTAGATGAAGCTAAGGCTATGGCCATTGGAGTGGATGTTGCTGATATTTATAGCACGATTAAAACCTTTACTGACTCCTCAACGGTGAATGATTTTAATTTGTTTGGCCGTGTTTATCGGGTAAAAGTGCAGGCTGAAGAGCAGTACCGTCAATTCCCTGAACAAATTAAAGATTACTACGTTCGATCAAATACTGGTGCGATGGTGCCTATTGGTGTGCTTGCTAAGTATGACTACACCGTTGGACCAGCTTCAGTAACCCATTATAACTTGTTCAGTAGCGCCTCTGTTAACGCAACGCCAGCACAAGGCTACGCATCGGGTGATGTAATTAAAGCCATTGAGCGGGTGGCTAAACCTATGCTACCGAATGAGTTCAGCTACGAGTGGACAGGTATTACTTATCAGGAAGTGCAATCAGCAAACCAAACCAGCATTGCCGTATCGTTGGCTATGGTGTTTGTATTCTTATTTTTAGCCGCGCTTTATGAGAGTTGGACGATTCCTATTGCAGTGTTGTTAATTGCACCGATTGCGATGTTAGGCGCTTCATTAGGCACCTTGATAAGCGGCATGGAAAGTAACTTATTTTTCCAAGTGGCCTTTATTGCCTTGATTGGTATGGCGGCTAAAAATTCAATCTTAATTGTTGAGTTTGCCAATCAACTTCATAAAGAAGGTAAAAGTCGAGTGGATGCTGCGTTAGAAGCCGCGACCATGCGCTTTAGACCTATCTTAATGACTTCGATGGCATTCATATTAGGCGTGTTACCGCTGGTGTTATCAGTAGGGCCAGGCGCTGTCAGTCGCCAAAGTATTTCTATCCCTATACTATGCGGAATGGTATTTGCGACCAGTATCGGTATTGTGATGGTGCCGTTATTTTTTGTCACAACCGCAGGTTGGTTAAAGTCTAAAGTGTCAGAAGATAAACACTTCAACAAGCTTACTGATGTAAAGGGGGCTGACAGTGTTTAAATTACTTGTGCAAAAAATAATTGTTCAAAACGGTCTTGTTCAGAAACCAGTTAGAGCCTTTGTTCCACTTGGTTTAAGCATACTGCTAACAAGCTGTGCGATGGGGCCAGATTATCAACGCCCTGAGATGGAGCTGCCTGCCCAGTATCACGATGATTTAGCCCAAGAACCACTGACGAATCTTGGTTTATCTAAATGGAAATCGTTTTATTTAGACCCAGACTTACAAATACTTATCTCGCATGCGTTATCGCAAAATTTAGATCTTGAATCAGTTCGCTCGCGTTTAATTGCCGCTCGTTCAAAGGTTACGGTAACAGGCGCTGCCCTATATCCATCACTAGGGCTTGAAGCAGGCGCTGAGCGCGCTATTGATAGTGCGATTACTAGCACAGATCCTGAGCATGGCAATGAGTTTAATCTTGATGGCACGGTTTCGTGGGAATTAGATATTTGGGGAACCAATAGACGTCGAAGTGAAGCTGAGTACGCAAACTTTTTGTCAGCACAAGATGCGTTAAATCTAGCGGTAATTAGCCTTATTAGTGATGTCGCTAGTCGATATTACGAGTGGCTTGATATCGAGCAGCGTTATCAAATTGCATTAAATACCGTTGAGATTCGTTTAAAAGAGCGTGACTTATCGCGTTTGCGCAAAAAGAACGGGGTGATTTCAGGCTTACAAGTACGCCAAGCTGAAGTCGAATATCAAAGCGCGAAAGTGACCTTGCCAGATTTAGATTTTGAAAGGAAAGCCAAATCTAACCAGCTAAAAATATTACTTGGGGAATTTAATTATCCGTTAGAAGCTAAAACAGGTGATGAGCTACTTGAAGATATAACGTTATTTCCCAATAGCTTTGTGGTTGGCGTGCCATCGCAAATGTTATCTCAACGGCCAGATGTAAAAGCAGCGGAACAAGCATTGATTGCAGCGAATGCGAATGTGGGTGTGGCTAAGACTGCATTTTTCCCACAATTTACGATTAGCGGCAGTTACGGCACTGAAACAGATGACCTCAGCAGCATTTTTGATAGCCAAGGACTAACATGGTCGCTGCTTGGTGGTATTACTGCGCCTATATTTAATGCTGGTAGTATTTCAGCTCAATACGAGATTGCGCAACAAGAATATAAACAGGCAAATCTTGCCTATCGCAGTACGGTACTAAGTGCCTATTTTGAAGTGAATGATGCGATGAATAGTTTCAGGCGCTCAGAACTCGCTATCGAGGCGCAGCAAGATTTAGTCGCAGCTTCAAAAGAATATACTCGCTTAGCCACGTTGAGATATCGAAATGGTGTTTCTAGTTCTTTAGATTTAATGGATGCCCAGCGAAGTTTATTTAATGCCGAGTTGACCCTAAGTCAGGTGAGGCGTGACCGTTTGTTATCAATGATCACCTTATATCGTTCATTAGGTGGTGGGGTGTTAACAGAAGAAGAATTAGCTGATATTTCAAGTTCAAATCAAAGTGACTCTAGTTAGGATTAGACATGAGAATCGTTGAATTGTAATACCTGAACAGACGCTATTCATCATCAGGGCTCGCATTTTAATGCGAGCCCTTTTTTAATTGTAAAATCTGTCCGAACACCGTCTAATTTCAAGGGGGATATATCTATAAAAGGCATCGAAGCCTGCCATCTACCTGCCACTGAATAAAAACATTGTGACATTTAATTGGACTAATTAAATACCGCTTTGTGTAATGATTGTTCTTATCTTGCTGTTTAAGTTGTGAAATTAAACATTAGCAATACATGTTTTTACAAGTGTGAAACAGCGTTCCTATTAAAAGATAAGGGTTTTATATCATTACACGAATATTGGGATCGTGATCCCGATGTTAAATATTCTTCATGGTAGACTCCTGCGCCATTCAAGATGAGATTAATTCCTATTAAGCTTTAATTAAGGTTCGCGATGATGAAGCAGCTTTCAATCAAATTAATTAGCGCCGCCGTAGCCGCAGCGCTTGCGCCACAAGTAATGGCAGAGTCACAGGTTGTATCACAAGAAGAGATTAAACAATCTATCTCAAACTTCCATGAAGTGATTGTTATTTCGGGTTCACGTATCGAGCAAACGCTTGATCAAGTTGCGGGCTCTGTCGTTGTGATTGATGAAGAAGCCATTGCACGTAACATGAGCACTGATTTTTCAACGTTATTCAGAAATGAAGCGGCAGTCGATGTTAAAGGCGGTGCAGGTAAACCAAGCTCGGTGACAATCCGTGGTATTGGTGGTAACCGTGTGATGATGGTGAAAGATGGTGTTCGCGTTAACAACCAATATGCTTCACCATTAGGCCCAGGTGCTGAAGGTACAGGCCGTGGTTTAACTGAAGTTGAAGGCTTAAAACAAGTTGAAGTGTTAAAGGCTGCTGCATCGACCATGTATGGTTCAGACGCGCTTGGCGGTGTAATAGTGATGACATCTAAAGATGCTGATGACTATTTACGTGGTGAAGATTATTACTTCTCAGCGAATGCTGGTTATACCGGCATGAATGATGAGTACAGCGCTGGCTTTACCAGTGCTTTTAGTGCAGGTAACTTTGACAACTTAGTCTCATACCAACGCCGTGAAGGTGAAGAGCAGCAAAACTACTCAGAAACACTCCCTGATAGTGACTTAGTCACAGATAGCTTTCTCATTAAAAGTAAATATCACTTTAATGATGACACTAACCTGCAGTTAACTGTTGATTACATGAACCAGCAGTTAGACCGTTGGGAAAACAGTTTAGATAACGCAAGTTCGATTGATTATGATCGTCAAACCCAGTCACTAAACACGTCATTGCGTCTTCGTTCGACTAAAGACCGTGTTATCCATGACAATGTCGACTTTGTGCTGTACTACGGTAAGACTGACCAAAGTGAAAAGCGTGATTATTACGACGGCGCGCAGGGCGGTGCTCGTGATATTACCGAACACAGAGACTACCAATTTGACGAATACCGTGTTGGTTTCGCCAGCACATTTAGTAAGTCTTTATCGTTAACGGGTCACGATCACAACATCATTTACGGTGTTGATGTTGAGCAGTCAGAAATGAGTCGTCCACGTGATTATCAAGTTTTTGAAGATGGTAATTGGTCACCTTCAGATACTGACACTTTCTCATTCGCTGATACTAAAAGCCTTCGAGTTGGCGCGTTCATTCAAGATGACATCACTTTTTATGATGGCAAGTTAAATGCGATTTTAGGCCTGCGTTATGACTACTTTAAAAACACGCCAGATCAAAACCAAGCTGAAGAAGCGGGTCGTGACCCAGCTGATTTTGAAGAAATGAGCGATGGGTTTTGGTCGCCAAAGCTAGGCCTTGTGTACCACATGACGCCAAACGTTAATGTGTATGCTCAGTACGCGTATGGCTACAAAATGCCAACACCTGATCAAAAATGGGGTGAGCTTGAAGTGAAAGATGGCAAAATGCCATTCCCAGTAATGATCCAAGCCAACTATGATTTAGAGTCTGAATCAAGCCATACCATTGAGCTTGGTTTACGTGGTCATCATGGTGATACTCAATATGAATTCACCACTTTCTACACTCAAGCCAATGACTACATTGATTGGGAATTTGTTGGCTGTGGCGGTCCTTTAGGTTGTGTAATGCCTCGCTCACTTGAATACCAATATATTAACTATGATGAAGTAACCTTATATGGCGCTGAAGCATCATTTAGTCAGTGGTTTACTGATGAGATTGAACTTTGGGGTAATATTGCTTATACCCACGGCGAAGATCAAAACGGTGACTATTTAAATTCAGTCAGTCCGCTTAAAGGCAACGTTGGGGTTAATTATTATACTCATCTTGCCAATACAGAAATGGACTTTGGCTTAACAGTGCGTTTTGCTGACAGTATGGACCGCACAACAGAGTTAGATATTTTCCCACCGATTCCTGGTATGCCAGATATGGGCTTTAACGAAGTATTTAATACTGCTGGTTATGCCGTGGTTGATATCACCGCTAATTTTGTATTGAGTGATAATTGGACACTGCGTTCAGGTGTATTCAACGTACTAGACAAAGAATATATTGATTATGCCGATGTGGCAGGTCAATCTAAGTTCTTGATGTCTAACTTAGGTGTGACTGAAGAAACCTACAGCCAGCCAGGTCGTTATTTCAGTGTGAAAGTGAACTACACCTTCTAAAACGCAGAATTATTGCGGTTTATTGATTGAAAAAAGCCTTAAACTCTTACTGAGTTTAAGGCTTTTTGCTTAATTAGATTAGGCTTTTTGAATCAAATGCTTGTTATTGTTTTATTCCAATTCTTGTTAATGTTAATCAAGGTAACTGCTCAAATCACTACCAACAGGAATAACGACTTCTTGTTGTTTGCCGTGAAATAAGTATGCCTCTTTATCACCCACAAGCGTTAAGGTATCACCACGGCGCCAAAGGGCTGTGCCTTCCTGAATGCCAATCACAGGGGTAATCGGGTCAACTAGAGTGAACTCGAGTAAACGCTGCGCGCGCGTTTCACCATTATGACCAGGTGCTTGGTAATTAGTGTAATGAGGGTTTAATTGGAAAGGCAATAACTTGAGCCCAGTAAAAGATGCTGGTTCAACAATCGGCATATCATTAGTAGTGCGAATACTTAAGCCGGTAATGTTAGATCCTGCGCTCCAACCAATAAAAGGTTTACCATTTGAGACTTGCTCATTGATTAAATGGATAAGGTCGTAGCGGTATAGCTCGTTTAATAATTGGAAAGTATTACCACCACCAACTAAAATACCATCAGCATCTTTTATGGCTTGTTTAGGATCGCTGTATTGATGAATGCTGCTCACATTAATATTAAGTGGAGCTAAGCCTTCTGTGACCATACTAAGGTATTGATCGTAATTAACACTCACGCCGGCATAGGGAATAAAGACCCATTTTTTAGCATGAGTTGTCAAAGGTTTGATGTACTCAATAGCATGGGCTAAATAATCGGTATTGCCTTCACGAGAGCTGCTTAACATCAATGCATTCATAGCCATGTAAAAATCCTTAACTGGTTAATTATTAACTTTTTATTCTTGTATATATCGATATTAACAAAGATTAATCGCTTTCCATAACTTAACTAATGACTTAGGTGTAATTTTAAGATTAGATTAATGCTAGCTACCTAGACTCTGCGGCAAACAAGCGACACATTCAGGTTAGGTAAGGTTTGCTGTGATATTTTTCTATATCGTCGTTAATTAATTTTCAATTTTTAACTTCCTGCCCTTGAAAAACGATTTTTAGGACATATTATGTCATTAAGTGTTCATCAATTGTTTGAATAAGAAATTCGAAAGAGTGTAAACAGTACCGCGATTAACGCGAACTGATTGGTTCAAGCTATTTAAGTGTAAAGTGGCATTTGTGCCAGATAGGAGTTGTAATGTTACGTATTATGTTATTGATTGGAACTAACTTAGCAATCTTGCTAGTGGCTTCAATTGTTATGTCTCTACTTGGTGTCAGTACTTCAAGTATGAGCGGTTTATTAATTTTTGCTGCGATGTTCGGTTTTGGCGGCGCATTCATCAGTTTAGCTATTTCAAAATGGATGGCTAAAAAGACCATGGGTTGTGAAGTCATTACTTCGCCACGTGATAACACTGAGCGCTGGTTGGTTGAGACTGTTGCTCGTCAAGCAGAGCAAGCTGGCATCAAAATGCCTGAAGTGGCGATTTACCAGTCACAGGAAATGAATGCTTTTGCTACTGGCCCGAGTAAAGACAATGCATTAGTCGCGGTAAGTTCAGGCTTACTTTACGGTATGTCTCAAGATGAGATCGAAGGTGTACTTGCTCATGAAGTTAGCCACGTAGCTAACGGTGACATGGTGACACTGACGCTAATTCAAGGTGTTGTGAACACGTTTGTTATTTTTGCTGCCCGTGTGGTTGCTGGCATTGTGAATAATGTTGTTGCTAATAACAGTGAAGATGGTGAAGGCCTAGGCATGTTTGCTTATATGGCCGTTGTATTCGTCATGGACATGTTATTTGGTATTTTAGCATCAATGATCGTGGCTTACTTCTCACGTATTCGTGAATTTAAGGCAGATGAAGGCGCTGCAAAACTAGCTGGTAAGCATAAAATGATTGCTGCATTAGAGCGTTTAAAAACAGGCCCAGAAGCAGGCGCTATGCCAGCACAAATGTCAGCCTTAGGTATTAATGGTAAACGTTCAATGGCTGAGTTCCTAATGAGCCATCCGCCATTAGATAAGCGTATTAGCGCGCTTAAAAACAGTTAATATCTTAATATATCAAAAAAAGGAGCCTGAAGGCTCCTTTTTTATTGCTTTCAATTTGCGCTTGAACGAGTAGAATAATGACCACTTTAATCTTGCGGATACATAAAGTAACGCATATTAAAGGGTTGAGCTGGTTGTTAGGTTTAAGTGGTTGCGCTTGCTGTTGCTAAATCAACCAGTGTTAGCTAAGTTTATAATGAGCAAATAAATGTCGTGCTGATAACCGATATCGAAAAAGTGACTTGATGATTACTTTCTCGATTATCACAAATGGAGGGTACTATAGTGAGCAATAAAATTCTTGTCGCATTGTTTGCAGCAGCTCTTGCTGTATTAACATTGTCATCGAATGCTTTTGCTGCTGATGAAAATCTAGCAGATTTCCACGCCGAAATGGGTGGATGTGAAAGCTGTCATGCTGACGGCGAACCATCAGCTGATGGTGAGTATGAGTTTGAACAATGCCAAAGCTGTCACGGAACACTTGCTGAAATGGATGATAATCACGCACCACATGATGGAATGTTAATGTGTGCCGATTGTCACGCACCTCATGACATGAATGTTGGTGATGTGCCAACATGTGACAGTTGTCATGATGATGGACGTTCTGCTCAGTAAATGAGATGAATCGACTGCTATTTTACATCGGAAACACATATTGCTTATATAAGAGCGCTTGTACAGAACGATGCGAGATAGTGTAAAAAACGCCACAGATGTTGGCGTTTTTTTATGCCTATTAATCTTAAGCTGGTTATTGTGATGAGGTTTTTTGCTCTAGATATGACTAATGCTATGAATTTAACTACCCCTAAAGAGGTATTTAAATTCATTTATTTTCAATAGCTTGCGCAGGTTTGGTGCAAAATAATGCACTTGAGTTGCACACTTCTCGGTACTTCCTAGATTTCCTTTTGTTAAACCACTGTTAAATCATAACCTTAGTAATTGGCACAACTTTTGCGATGTTATTGACATAAAATTTTGTCAGTAAAGGGAAGTTGCATGTCTAATATCCAATCGAGTTGTGCTTATTGTGGAGTAGGCTGTGGCGTTACTGTTTCTTTAAATACAGGCTCGTATAAAACGGGTTTACCTGCTGCTGAGGCGCAAAAATCTGTTGATGAACTATTTGGCGATCAAGCTCACCCTGCCAATAAAGGTCAGCTTTGTGCTAAAGGCGAACGCCTTCTTGAAAGCTTGGTTCAACCTAATACCTTACGTTACCCAAAACTTAAATCGGGTAAACCGACTTCCTGGGATTCAGCGTTAAGCACAATTGCTGAAACATTTACGCAAACCATTGCTGAGCATGGACCTGATTCGGTTGCATTTTATCTGTCAGGACAACTACTCACTGAAGATTATTATGTTGCCAATAAACTCGCTAAAGGATTTATTGGAACTGCAAACGTGGATACTAACTCCCGTTTATGTATGTCTTCTGCAGTGAGTGGCCACATGCGTGCATTTGGCGAAGATGTTGTGCCAGGGTGTTATGAAGATTTTGAATTAGCCGATGTGATTGTGTTAGTTGGCGCTAATAGTGCGTGGACTCATCCTGTATTATTTCAACGCATGATAAAAGCCCGCGAACAGCGGGGCACTAAAATTGTGGTTATCGATCCCGCGAAAACAGCCACCTCTAGTCAAGCTGATTTACATCTCCAAATTACGCCAGGTGTAGACTACAAATTGTTCAATGGTTTATTGCAATTTATCGCGGATAACGATGCGACAGATTCAAATTATGTCGAAGCCCACACACAAGGGTTTGATGAGCTTCTTGCGCACTTGTCAAAAGACAAACTCAGTTATGACATTGACAGTCTCGCTACAGAGTTAGGCCTTACAAGTAGCGAGCTTATTTATTTTTACCAACTCTTTATTGGTAGCGATAAAGTGATGACAGCGAGCTGTCAGGGAGTTAACCAAACACTTTCAGGAACAGATACCACCAATGCGATGATTAACTGTCATTTGGCATTAGGTCATATTGGCCAGCCTGGTAGTGGTTTCTTTTCGCTCACAGGTCAACCTAATGCAATGGGCGGACGTGAGGTTGGCGGGTTAGCCACACAACTTGCTTGTCATATGGGCTTTTCAGATCCAGAACGTGAATTACTCGCAGACTTTTGGCAGGTAAATAATACCAAAAGTGTGATTGCAACAGAAAAGGGCTTAACCGCTGTTGAACTTTTTGATGCGATGACAGAGGGTAAAATTAAAGCGGTATGGGTTATGGGAACAAACCCATTAGTATCTTTACCTAATACTGCAAAAATCAAACAAGCTTTTGATACTTGTCCTTTTGTGGTGGTGTCTGACATTACGCAAGATGCAGCAACGGCTAAGGAAGCTGATATTTTACTTCCTGCGTTAGGTTGGTCAGAAAAATGTGGCACAGTCACCAATAGTGAACGAATGATTACTCGTCAGCGCGGCTTTATTCCAGCTAAAGGAGAAGCCAAAGCAGATTGGTGGGCATTGGCTGAAGTCGGTAAATTAATGGGTTTTGAAAGCGCATTTGAATTTAGCAATAGTGCTGCTGTATTTAAAGAATTTGCGCAATTATCAAAAACAGTCAAAGCTCGCTTTCCTGAAAAACAATTTGATTTAACAGGCATGAGCGAATTAACCGATGCACAGTATGATGCATTATTGCCAACCCAATGGCCTATATCAACGCCATCACAGCTTGGGCAATCCAATCAAAGGGTCTTTCAAACTGGGACATTTTCAACCGCCAGCAATAAAGCACAATTTATCGCTACCAATGACAATCAATCTACAGAAATAGTCAGTAAACATCAGGTTAAGCTGAATAGTGGTCGTAGCCGTGACCAATGGCATACCATGACTCGTACGGGGCATATAGCCAGTTTACGTGCTAGCATTCCTGAGCCATTTATTGCAATACATCCAGTTAAACTTCAAGAGCTTAACTTATCTGAAGGTGACTTAATCAACTTTAATGACAGCAATAAACATGCTTCAGCAAGGGTGATAACTGATGATAACCAAGCACCTGAAATTGCCTTTATGCCAATGCATTGGTCTTCACAGTTTTCAATTGGCCTAGGCGTGAATCAAGCATTATCCAGTGCTTACGATCCTGTTTCAAAGCAACCCGCATTTAAATGTCAAACCGTCTCTATATCAAAAGTTGAAACAGCTTTACAGGGGGTTATTTTGGGTGAGCATGACCCAGCGTTTAAAGGTGCATGTTGGAATGTTCAGCATACGCTTTCAACTGGGGAGTGTTACCACATTGCGTTTGCTGATGCTGAACAAGGTTTTGCATTCCAATCAACTGCTTATTCACTAAAGTGGACGGTTAGCTTAATTAGCCAGCAACTTATTCATGTTCAATGCAACATCAATAAAGGCCTGCTGGTATCACTTAAATTATTAAGTAAAACCCAAGTTGAGGTGGCATTAGAACCCTTGCATTTGTTAATTGGCAAAGAAGTGGATACAGGATTAATGCAGCAGTTACATCAGTTAATTAGAGCAGGTAACAGCCCATTAATTTGCGCTTGTACAGGTGTAACTGAAGCAAAGATTCAAGATGCAATGCTGCAAAAGCTCGACAATATGGTGTTCAGTAAACGCAGCTCAGAAGTTAATGCAGCGATTAACCAAGATGATTTTGATACGGCGCTTAATGAGACTCAATCTGCACTTGGCTGCGGTAAGCAGTGCGGAAGTTGCCACAGTGAAGTTGTGCAATGTGCCAGTGATATTTGGTTGATTGGCCTTGAAGATATGGGTTTAGAAACTGCAGCGCTGAGCAATCAAGATACTGACGGCAAACAAAAGCAACGTAAATCAACACAAGAGGAGGTGGCGTGATGAGCCATTCATTTAATCAGTTAGTGAACTTTAACCAGGCTATCACTTCTGTTAACGAATCGAGTGCTAACACCTTAGGCGCTGGCGAAGTCGAAATTGTAGGCGCAGGCTGTGGTCAGTTAGATCTCATGACCATTAAAGCCGCGCGTATTGTATCGCAAGCTGAAGCTTTGGTTTATGACAGCTTAGTCAGTAGCGATATCCTTTCTTTAGTGTCACCAGATTGTCAACGTCACTTTGTTGGAAAGCGTTGTGGCCAACCTAGCTACAAGCAGGATGATATTAATGCCTTACTTGCAAAACTTGCGTTGCAAGGATTAAAAGTTGTGCGTTTAAAAGGTGGCGACCCACACATTTTTGGCCGCGGCGCTGAAGAGTCGTTATATCTTGCTAAAAAAAGCATTGTCAGTCGATTCACTCCAGGGGTGACAGCGGCTTTAGGTTGCGCATCAACAACTGGCATACCATTAACCTATCGAGGTACTGCACGCTCGGTTACTTTGGTGACAGGAACTCGCTTTATCAGTGAAGGCAATCATCAAGCCCCCACACAATGGAAAGCATTACTTGCTGCGGAATCGACCCTCGTATTTTATATGGGAAAAGAGCAAGCTACTGCAATTTCACAAGGCTTAATGGCCGTCGATGCACCAGCTGAATTACCTGTTGCGTTTGTTACCAATGGTGGCAGACCCAATCAGTTAGTCACGTTTGCAACCGTGAGTAATATGGCTGACAAAGCCAGTTTAATTAAAGACAGTGGCCCGACGTTAATTATTATTGGTGAAGTGGTTGCAGTAGGGCAAGAGCTGACTGAGTTACTTAATAATATTGATCGCAGTGCAGATGCATTTGGCCGTTATGACATGGCAGAGGTTGTTAATGGTTGAACAACACACACAGGCAATGCTCGAATCTGAAGATTTTGACCATCGTAAATTAGTTAAAACATTGGGTAAAGGCATCAAAGGTAGTCGCAGCTTAAATTTTGCTGAAGCTTCTCATCTGATAACCGCATTTGCTAAAGGCGATGTTTCAAACAGTCAAATGGCTTCAGCGATGATGTTAATGCGGGTTCGTGGTGAATCAATCGAAGAATTAGCAGGTGTCGCTGCCGGACTTAAAAAGTTAGTTCCCGCAGAATGGCAATCGATTAAGGCCGATATTGACTGGCCCGTTTATGCAGGTAAGAGAGAGCAATTACCTTGGTTATTGTTAGCGGCTAAAACCTTAGCCAAAAATGGTCAAACCATTATTTTACACGGTGATAGTCAATCATTGCCTCACCGACGACATGTTGAAGGATTTATTTCTGCATTAGATATCCCGCGTTGTTTTACCGCCGAACAAGCTAAAGTTAATCTTGCTAGTTCAGGGATCATATACGTTAACTCCGCAGATATTGTTCCGGTATTAAATGATTGTCGCCGTTTGCATCAAGAATTAGGTTTACGCAGCTTGATCCAGATGTCAGTGCGCTGCATCAATCCAACTAATTCGCCGTTCAGTTTACGCAGTTATTTTCATCCAGGTTTAGATAAACAGCACCAACAAGTAGCATCATTATTGGCTGAATATCACTTGCCTAGCGCAGTAGGTAAACCACCGAGCATTGCGATTTTTAAAGGCTTGCAGGGTGAGACCGAAATAAATCCTCGAGTAGCGACTCAAGTGAGCATGCTTCGTTTTAGTGCTAAAGGTTCAACATTCTTACCTCAAAGCACTCAGTTTGAATTACCCACTCAACTCGAAGCTTTTGTTGGTGCAAAAGTCGGTCAGTCTGATTTACCTGCTTACTTACTTGCACAACTATGGCGCGGTTCTGACATTGAAGAAACTGATTTGACTGACTTACAGTTACAGCAAGCAATCAGCAGTATAACTGCAACTATGGCATTGGTTTATGTCTTATTGTCGCCTTCATTAACTATTGATAAATCGATAAAAAGAGCGAACAAAGATTGGCTGCTTCGTAACAATAGTAACTCTTTGAAAAATACATTCAGTCAGCCCGATGAAATGTTTATGTTCTCGTTCAATGCTAATGCAAATTTTTGTGAACAAAGAACATGAAGCAACTGAACTTAACGTTATCAAATTTGTTGTTTAACCAGAAAGTTAGGAGCTAGCCCATGGTTAATTTAGTTTATCGTGATCCTTCGTTTAAAAACGAAGATTTGTTTATTGATTGCATGTCTGAACTGAGCAGTGAAGAGCCTTGTATCGAGATGACATCATTGAGTCAATTAGAGCGCCAAGCCTTGAAAGGTAATGGTTTATGTTTGGTTTTTTTCACTGAGGCATTACAACCATTACAGCAAGTATTTATTGAACGATTACTGGCAAGTACTGCGTTGCCGATCATTGTCAATGCATACTCTTGGGATGAAACGCATCTAGAGAATTTACTGAAATGTGGTCGAGTCACTTTTGTGCCAGAAAAAATGACCCCAAAGCGATTAAACTCTTTAGTTGGCCTCGCGAAAATTCGTTTTAACAGTGCCTCTAATATGCTGGAGAAAGTCAAACTGCTTGACGCGCAATGCACTGGATTAAAGCAATTATCTAAAGCAAAGTCACTTTTACAAACACAAGGGCTTTCTGAGTCTCAAGCACATGAATTAATTCAGAAACAGGCAATGAGTAAAAGCATCAGTTTGGCTGACATGGCACAACAAGTCATTATTGCAGCGCAACAACTTGAGGCAAAGAAAATGCATCAATTTGGTGCGAATGCTCCTGCGGTGAACAAAGAAGCGTAAAGTTATTAACAGGAAACTTTAATTTTTCACATAAAATCATAAGCTTAAGTTAATTTATTGATTGGCATAGTCAATGCAATAGTCAATGCAATAGTTAGGTAAAGCATAAAGTGTTAAGCGTAATCATTAATTTAATCATGATGAGTGTTACCGCAGGCAATGGCGTCTGAGTAACTCGAACTTGAATTCGTTATCATCATGCATGTTATTTAGTTTATATTTTTAAAATTTAAAATTTGAATCTTAGGCAAAGGCGCCATCTCTGTTTATTCAGAGAGTGGCGCCTTTTTGTTTTTAATTCAAAATAAAAAAGGAGCCTACGATGGCTGATTCAACAGGAACGTCGAATTCAACGAAACTGACAAGTGTAAAACCAAAACTTGTTGTGATCGGAAATGGCATGGTCGGGCACCATTTTATTGAGCAGTTATGCACTCAAGGCTTACAAAATCAATTTGATATTGAAGTTTTTGGTGAAGAGCCTCGTCCAGCATATGACCGTGTGCAGTTATCTAAGTATTTTGAAACCGGCAGCGCTGATGAGCTGATGTTGACAAGTGCGCAAGATTATCAAGATTGGGGCGTAAAATTACACCTCGAAACCCTTATTACAGCACTTGATACAGCAAATAAAACCCTTACTACTGAAGATGGCGTAACAAGCACTTATGACAGCTTAGTGTTGGCAACGGGTTCATATCCTTTTGTACCACCGATTAACGGTAATGATCGTGAACGCTGTGTGGTTTATCGTACAATTGAAGATTTACAAGATATTGAAGCCGCAGCCAGCCAGTCTAAAGTGGGTGTGGTTGTAGGTGGTGGCTTATTAGGGTTAGAAGCCGCAAATGCCCTTATGGCATTGGGTGTGACCACTCATGTTGTTGAGTTTGCACCGCAATTAATGCCTGTACAGTTAAATGACAAAGCTGGCGATTTACTGAAAAGCAAAATTAATGAGCTGGGTGTTTCTGTTCATACTTCAAAAGCGACGACGGCGATTGTTGATGGCGAGTCAGCCATGCACCGTATGACATTTAATGATGACACTTTCCTGGAAACCGACATGATTGTGTTTTCAGCCGGTATTCGCCCCCAGGATGCATTAGCGCGTTCAAGTGGTTTAGCCATGGGCGAGCGCGGCGGTATTACCATTGATGATAACTGCTTAACTTCTGCACCAGACGTATACGCCATTGGCGAATGTGCATTATGGCAGAATCGTATTTTTGGCCTAGTTGCACCAGGTTATCAAATGGCGCGTGTTGCAGCGTCACATATCGCAGCCAGTGCTAATGAGGTAGATTCAAAGACGACATTTACTGGCGCAGACATGAGCACCAAGCTTAAATTACTGGGTGTGGATGTTGCTGCAATTGGTGAAAGTCGCGGCTTTGAAAATGCGCAGTTTGTTGAGCTTTCTGATAACCAATCAGGGATTTATAAAAAGCTGTGGCTAGACGAAACTGGCAAGTATTTGAAAGGTGCTGTGCTTGTTGGTGACAACAGCGATTATAACCGCCTATTAGATTGTTACCTTTCACAAGATGAAATTGAAGGTAATGCGGTTGAATTACTGATGACAGGTGATGAATCTGCTGTTGAATTAAAAGACACATCAATCATTTGTTCTTGTCATCAAGTGACTAAAGCTGACATTGTTAATTCAGTGAAAGAAGGCAATCACACCATTGCTGAAATTAAATCTTGTACACGTGCAGCGTCAGGTTGTGGTGGTTGTTCAGCGCTAGTAAAACAAGTGATGGATCAAGCATTAATTGCTGAGGGCGTGGAATGTAACACCGGTATTTGTGAACATTTTGAGCATGATAGACAGTCGCTTTATCATTTATGTCAGGTAGAGAATATTATTGACTTTGATACCTTAATTACCAAGCACGGTAAAAAATCCCCAACAGGTCAGCAAACTACTTTTGGTTGCGACCTTTGTAAGCCTGCTGCCGCTTCAATCTTTGCTTCATTACAAAACAAATATGTATTAAACCAAGAAAGCAGTCATGTGCAGCTTCAAGACACTAATGATGCCTATTTAGGTAACTTACAAAAAGACGGCACATACTCCGTTGTGCCACGTGTCGCGGGCGGTGAAATCACGCCAGATGGCTTGATTGCTATTGGCGCTGTTGCAAAAGAATTTGACTTATATACTAAGATTACTGGCGGTCAACGTATTGATATGTTTGGCGCAAAATTGTCAGACTTGCCGATTATTTGGCATAAACTCATTGATGCAGGATTTGAGACAGGTCATGCCTACGGTAAATCATTGCGAACGGTTAAATCTTGTGTGGGAAGCACATGGTGTCGCTATGGCGTTCAAGATTCAGTTGGTACTGCGATTGATTTAGAGAATCGTTATAAAGGCCTGCGTAGTCCTCATAAGATTAAGTTTGCTGTTTCGGGTTGTACTCGTGAATGTGCCGAAGCACAGAGTAAAGATATCGGTGTGATTGCAACAGATAAAGGCTGGAACTTGTATGTAGCGGGTAACGGCGGAATGCGCCCGCGCCATGGTGATTTATTTGCTACAGATTTAGATACCGAAACCTTAGTTAAATACATTGATCGAGTTTTAATGTTCTATATTAAAACGGCAGACAAGCTTCAACGTACGTCTGTTTGGATGGAGTCGTTAGAAGGTGGTCTTGAATACCTGCAGTCAGTCGTAATTGAAGATAGCCTAGGCATTGCTGCAGAACTTGATGCACAAATGAATAATGTTGCTGATACCTACCAGTGTGAATGGAAGACCAGTCTTGAAAAGCCAGAATTTTTATCTCGCTTTAATGAGTTCGTAAACCCTGATGCTAAACCTGATGGTGAAACACACTTATATGAACGAGTTCGTGATCAACGTTTCCCGTTAAGCCCTGAATCTTCAGGTGCCGGAAATATTGCGATTAAAGACATCACCACTGAACAAAACGAGCAAGCGGTAGCGGAGGAATTAGTATGAGTTGGGTAAACGTGTGTAATGAGTCTACTTTGCCTCAAGGAACCGGTGTTGCAGCTTGGGTTGCAGGAAAAGCTGTCGCAATATTTGATTTAGGTCAACATGGTTTATATGCCATTGATAATGTTGACCCTGCTACTGGCGTGAGCTTATTAGCGAGAGGATTAATTTGTGATATGGAAGGGGTGTTATGTGTCGCATCACCGCTTTATAAACAACATTACAGCCTTGAAACGGGTATTTGTATCGAAGATGAAGCGTTAGTGGCTTCTCCCTATGAAATTAAAAAAGAAGCTGGCCAAGTTCTGATCTTGGCTAAGTCATAAGGGGCCTTTATATGAGTGCTGAAAAATTTAACTTATTTTCGTTTTCGGGCAAGATGAAAACGCTGCATTTAAGCTGGATGGCTTTTTTTATCACCTTTGTAGTTTGGTTTAATGCTGCACCTTTACTCAGTGTGATTGCAGATACCTTAGGTCTGACTACATCACAAATAAAGACCCTGCTGATTTTAAACGTGGCGTTAACGATTCCAGCTCGAATTATCATTGGTATGGTGACGGATAAATATGGCCCTAGGCTCACTTACTCAGTGTTAATGGGTGTGTGTTCGATACCGTGTTTTATGTTTGCTGTAGCAGATACCTTTGAGCAGTTAGCTTTAGCGCGTTTTTTAATTGGTTTTATTGGTGCGGGCTTTGTGATTGGGATCCGTATCGTTAGTGAATGGTTCCCAGCGAAAGAGCTTGGCACTGCTGAAGGAATTTACGGTGGTTGGGGTAATTTTGGTAGTGCAGCAGCTGCATTTACTTTACCTGCTATCGCCATATTTTTTGGTGGTGAAGATGGTTGGCGCTATGCCATTGGCCTAACAGGCTTGATGAGTTTAGTGTTTGCTTTCGTTTATTATTTTAATGTCACCGATACACCCAAAGGTTCGACTTATTTTAAGCCTAAAAAAGCGGGTGGCTTGGAAGTCACCAGTAAAGGTGATTTTGCTTTACTGATCTTCATGAAAATCCCTATGTATGCAACCCTTGCGTTACTTGCTTGGAAGCTTTCTCCTGCTGGCGTCAGTATGCTAGATGAGCAAACCACTAACATTATTTATGCTGCGTTGGTAGGAGTATTCTTTGTCGATTTGTATCAGACTTATCAGGTTAACAAGGATATTTTTGTTAAAGAAGTGCCTGAATTTGAGCGTTATCCATTTAAGCAAGTGGCGGTGTTAAATGTGTTGTACTTCACCACATTTGGCTCTGAATTGGCAGTGGTGTCTATGTTGCCGTTATTTTTTGCGGAAACATTTGGTTTGGGTATGGCACAAGCAGGTATGGTCGCTTCAAGCTATGCCTTTATGAACTTAATGTCTCGTCCTGGCGGTGGTTGGTTAAGTGATAAGTTTGGCCGAAAGAATACCTTATTAATTTTAACTGCGGGTTTAGCGGTAGGTTATTTTGCCGTCGGGCAAATTGATGGCACTTGGTCATTACCAGTTGCAATTGTGGTAGTTATGGCTTGTTCTTTCTTTGTACAAGGTGGCGAAGGTGCGGTATTTGCTGCAGTTCCTTTGATTAAGCGTCGTTTAACTGGCCAGATTGCGGGTATGACAGGCGCATATGGTAATGTTGGTGCAGTATTCTTTCTGACTGTTTATTCGATGGTGCCCACATCAACCTTTTTCTATGTGATTGCTGTGAGTGCCGTACTTGGGTTTATCACTTTATTCTTTATGGCAGAACCTAAAGGTCATATGACAGAAGTTAATGAAAAAGGTGAGGTGACATTAATCAGTGTTAACTAAAACGCTAGGTTAATCATCATAAAGCATTGAACCGGCCCTAGTGTTTAAGCTTTTATACCAACAGCTAACACCGTATTGTATTCACTTTACGGTGTTAGACTTTTAAAGGATTGAGATGCAATTGAATCTTAAACAAAATGTAGAGTCTGAAACTGATGCTATGACAAAACATGAGACTAGCCGTTCTAAAATCACATCTAAGTCGATTCAAACTAGCCCAGAAAAACAAGAACAATTACCCATCTCTGGCGCATTAGCAGTGTTTGCTGGACAAGTGTCGAGCAAAGGCCGTAAACCAGAAAACGAAGATGCAATTGGGATTAAAATACCTACGGGTTTGACCTTAACGACAAAAGGAATTGTGAGTGTCATCAGCGATGGAGTGAGTGCGGCTGAAGGTGGTGCCAAGGCATCCGCTATTAGTGTGTCTAACTTTATCGCTGATTACTATTCAACACCTGAGTCTTGGAGCGTATTGACTTCCAGTACCCGTGTTTTAACAGCATTAAATCGCTGGCTTTATGGGTTAGGTCAAGACTATCGTGATGCGCGTAAAGGTTACGTTTGTACCTTCAGCGCATTAGTATTTAAATCTTGCTCGGCGCACATGTTACATGCTGGTGATTCAAGAATTTATCGTTTTCGCCAAGGTCAACTTGTTAAACTTAGCCGTGATCATAGTACTTCTGTTAATGAATTTACCAGTTACTTAACCCGTGCGTTAGGGATGGATGTCAATTTAGAGGTGGATTACAAACAATTTAATATTGAACTTGATGACATATATTTGCTAACCACGGATGGAATTCATGATGTGGTGACCGATCATGAATTATTGAAAAGTTTAGTAAAATTTCAACAGAGTAGCCCTTTATTAACAGATGATGCCTGTGAAACCTTTTGTCAAAACCTAGTCGATAAAGCTTATGAGTTGGACAGTGGCGATAATTTAAGTGCACAACTTATCAGCATAAAACAATTGCCCACCCAAGCTATCGATGATGTATACCAAAAACTGTCTAGTCGTCCATTTCCGCCACCCATGGAGGTTGGCATGAAGCTGGATGATTATGAAGTCACTAAGGTGCTTCATCAAAGTCAGCGAAGCCAGGTGTATATTGTACAAAATAAGCTGGGCGAAGAACGCTGCATGAAAACCCCATCGGTTAATTATATTGATGATGCTGCTTATATTGAGCGTTTTATGCTTGAAAGTTGGATTGGTCACCGAATAAGTAGTCAACATGTGGTGAAAGTCGTCGATCACCACCTGAATAAGTCAGCGTTATATTATCTTACTGAATACTTACAAGGGTTAAGCCTCGCCGATTGGATGGTGCAGCATCAACGTGGCCCAGTTGAAGATGTGCTGCAGTTATTAAAACAAATTGAAACTGGCATTCGTGCGTTTCACCGTAAAGAAACCCTTCATCAAGATTTGAAACCTGACAATATCTTTATCACTCGTGAAGGTGTGGTTAAAATTATTGATTTTGGCGCCTGCCATATAAAAGGTATAGCTGAAATTAATACACCACTTAAACGCGATCAAATTCTTGGCACCGCAGATTATACCTCGCCTGAAGTGATCTTAGGTTATCAATCAGATGGTAGGGCAGACTTATTTTCATTTGCAGTCATAGCTTATGAAATGCTGGCGGGTGAACCACCTTTTAAAGGTCAATTAGCCAAGTGTCATAGTCGAAATGATTTTGTTAAATTATGCTATGTGCCTGTGTATAAAACCAACCCTATGGTGCCAGAGTGGATGGATAAAGCATTAGAAAAGGCTTTATCAGTTGAGCCATCATTACGTTTTGTTGACACCAATGAGTTCATTCACGCCTTAACTACGCCCAGTCAAACCGACTCTAAAACCTTCATTCCTTTTATTCAAAGAAACCCAATTAAGTTCTGGCAAAGTACGTGCGCAACTCTGCTTATATGGGTTATGTACTTACTGCTAAGCTGACTTATTTGAATGCAATAGAGTTTGATAAAGTTTGATGCTTCTTGCCGTCTATAGTTTCTTCCTCATTCTTTCGTAATATCCCATTTAAGTAATTCAATCTTTTTTGCCTTTAATAACAGCTTGTTATCTCTGTTAGTGCTATTTGTCAGTCTAGTACTAAAGTGGGGGTTGAGAATTTTTTTAACCTATTGGTATAGCTCCCTTTAATACTCGGGGCGGATTTAAAAGTTCAAATATCAAGTCATAATTGATATACATCGAAAACAAGGAGGCAGGAAGCATGACCTTGAATAAGTGTTCAATCTGCAATGGATATAATGCGAATTTTCGTATGTTTCAAATAGCCGTATTAAGTGCTATAGGATTGTGCTTATCATTTCCGAGTTTTGCAGGTCAAGATATCAGTGAGATTGATGAATTGTCCCATGGGTTTAACGAGGCAACAATTACGCAGTTTGGTTGGTCTAATGACTTGATTGTAAGTCAGTCTGGGCAAGGTAATGTGGCAAACGTGAATCAATTTGGTCAAAGCAACTTTCTTAATGTACAACAACAAGGGCAAGAAAATAGCGCAGAAGTAATACAAAATGGTGCTTATTTAGAATTACAAATAATGCAAATAGGGACAAATAATACAGCGTTTGTTGGGCAAGGTGGGGTTGGTTCTTCTATCGATTTATATCAAGAAGGAGATTACAACAATGCTGAAATAACCCAAGCTGGTTTCTATAACAATATTGAGATCAACCAATTAGGCTCAAATCACGATATAACGTTTCATCAGGTGGGTGCTTTTAAGAATTACCAAGTAACCCAAGGAAATCTTTAATTTAATTCAGTAAAGGGAAAGACGACATGAAATATTCAAAATTAGCAATACTTGTTTCAGCAGCGGTTTTAGCATCTTCTGTTAATGCATCTAGCGATGACAATGAAGCATGGGTTGAGCAGATGGGGACGAACCAGTCTGCAACTGTAACGCAAGTCGTAAATAGCATAGATAATGATGCGACGATTATGCAGTACGGCTCTGACAGTGTTGCAAGTATTGAACAAGCTGATACCACTAATTCACATGCTTTTATTACCCAAGATGGTTCTGAAAATATAGGTAGTGTTTATCAGCATGACGCAACAGATTCTGCAACAGCGACAATTACGTCAGTTGGTGCTGGTAACTTAGCAACAGTTGAACAAAGATTTAATAACGGCCTTGATGCTGCAGCCACTGTTACTCAAATGGGTGATAACAACTGGGGTCGTATTATTCAAGATAGTGGTGATACAGCTAATTCAACAATTAATCAATATGGTAATGATGATTATGCAGCTGCAGTAAATACTCAATCAGATAATGCTGCGGCAACGATTAATCAATATGGTGGCGGTTCTGGCTTTAATAGAGCTGCGATTGTTCAAGTTGTTTCTAATGCTGCTGTCGGTACTGTTAATCAAACTGGCTCAGGTAATGATGCATTAATAGGGCAACGAACTGACAACCATTTGTTAGGTGCAGGTAGTGATGATACTTCTGCAGTCATTACTCAAACAGGTAACGATAACATTGCAGCGACTGCTCAAGAATTCTCTATCTCAAATATGGCTACCGTTGTTCAAACTGGTAATGCGAACACCGCAGTTACTGCACAATTAGGTGATAATAATGAAGCTTCTGTAACTCAAAATGAAGATTCTAATGAGGCAGGGGTAGCACAATCAGGGACTGATAATACAGCTACCGTGGTACAAACTTCTACACCTGGCGGTTTAGGTAACATGGCTTCTTCGCAACAGTTTGGTGCTGGTGACCATGCAACATTAACCCAAACAGGTGATTTAAATACCGCTGAAAACGAACAGTACGGTGCAGGCGATATGGTTAACGTTACTCAAGCTGGTAATGAGAACTATTCATTCACTTTGACTGATGATTTAGGTTCTACAGTTGATTTAGTTCAGACTGGTGATTTAAATGAATCATATGCTGGTGCAATAATGGGTGACTCTAACACTGTTTCAGTTATTCAAACAGGTGAAGGCAATCTTTCATTCGCTGGTGGTTACATGAGTTCAGGTAGTACTGTATCGGTAACTCAAATAGGTAATGGTAACAGTTCATTTGCAGTAACCTCAGGTGCGGGTAACAACATTACGGTTAACCAAGGCATGTAATATCGTAATACTTTCGTCTATTGGAGTAAGTAAAAACACCCGTTAGGCTAATAGTTATTACATATCTACCTTGATAATATTTAACAAGAGCTAGTACGTTGTTAAGTGCTAGCTCTTTGCTTTACAAGTTAATGTTATCTGTACTTTGATTGTCAGATTACCTTGTAAATGATTTATCAATACATGTTCAATTTAATCATCTAGTCACAATGGAGTGTAATTAATGTTTAAAGTTGTCAATTGGATGATAGTTTCTCGTTCTCAGTTATTAGTTGATTTATTAGACTGTCGTTGGCCGCAAGAGTTTCTTGTGAAGTTAGCTAAAGCCACCCCAGCAACAATGAGTTCGCAACTGTCATCTCATCAAAATTCTCTAGTCGTATTTGATTTAGCAACAATTGACTTACAGCAGGTCTATCAATTACAAAAATTGATAGAAAGGGAACATTATGCTGTAAAAACTGCTTTTTTAAACTTTCCTAAGCAAGTCGATGCAAAATTTCTAATTCATCCTGCTACAACTGCCGGTGTTTTTTACTGTGATGCAGAATTAAGTCAAGTTAGTAGTGGATTAAATGAAATATTGAAAGGAAGAAGTATTATTCCGAATGATTTACATAAATCATTATTGAGTGATATTGCTGATGATGAGAGTGAGCACTTGACGATTAGAGAAAGAGAAGTGCTACAAGCTTTACTATCAGGTAGCACAAACTTGGATATTGCTAACCAACTGTTTGTCAGTGAAAGTACCATTAAAACACATTTATATCGTGCTTTTAGAAAAATAGGTGTTTCAAGTCGAGGCCAGGCAATTGCATGGGCACAAACTCATATGCATGAGGTTAGAGTATGAAAAACATCAATTTGGTGTTTTTAACGCTATTAATTTCAGGCAACGTATTTGCTGAAAACTCTTCTGTATCTCAATCTGTGGATACAGTAGAGACCATCAATAAAGTACCAAATGAAGTGATTGATCAAACACAGGCTCAACGTCAAGAAGATGCTAAAGAGCCTGTAACCTCTGCAACAGATAAAAATATACAAAAAGAAATTAAAGTAAAACCTCAAGATACGAGTGATTCTATTCCTAAAGATGAAACTGACTTAATCGATGGACTCATTCTAAATCGTGCAATGACACGTCTTGGGCATCGTTTTTATCGTCAGTTTGTCGGGGCTTATAGAGATATTGGCGGAATAACGAAACATTCAGGCATTACTATTATCGAACAAGCTACTGCCAGAAGCGGTAGTAAAATGTTGATTCAACAGAATCGAAAAACTATTTTCGTCACCTTTGTTTCCCCAATCAGTAGAAACTTGGATGATCAAGCCAATTATGCTGCGAAAAGAGTTAACACAGTGATTAAACAGGAAAATGAACGGGCGCTTTTGGGAGCTTTTTTAGACCCAGACTTAGCTCCCGATGAAATATAGGCAGGGACCGCACATGAAAAAAATATTATTTACCTCCGCGGCGTTAGTTTTTTCGGCAAATATTAGCGCCACTCAGTTAGTTTATACTCCGGTTAATCCCGCTTTTGGTGGTAGCTACTTAAATGGTCAGTATTTATTAAATAATGCACTTGCTCAAAATGATCATGAGCCTGAATCTTCAGGTGGAACGGGATATGTCGCGCCAACAGCTTTGGAACGTTTAGCAAGTTCGTTAGAATCTAGGTTAATGTCTCAACTCTTTAATGATGCAGCTAATGGTAATGAAGGTTATCTTAAAACCGATGATTTCGAAATTAACGTTGTTAATGAAGATGGAACGTTACTCGTACATATTACAGATCTACTAACGGGTGAAACGACGATAATCGAAGTCGGTGGCCTAGTGTCTACAGGAGGATAAAATGAATAAGATTTTAGTCAGTTTATTTCTTCTTTCGTTAACAGCATGTTCTTCTGTTGATGATGAGTTTGCAGACATAGACGCAACATCGAGTTTAATGCCAAAAGGTGAGACTTACTACGATTTGGTCAGCTTGCCTTTTCCTCAAGGTGCCATGATTGCTGCAGTTTATGACTTTAGAGATCAAACAGGTCAATATAAACCAATCCCGTCTAGTAACTTTTCAACAGCGGTGCCGCAATCTGGAACTGCATTTTTAGCGCAATCATTGAATGATTCTGCATGGTTTATACCTGTTGAGCGAGAAGGGCTGCAAAACTTATTAACCGAGCGTAAAATTTTACGTGCTGGCTTAAATGGCAATAAAAATAAACTGCCTCAATTAAACAGCGCCCAAGTATTGATGGAAGGCGGTATTGTTGCTTATGACACTAACATCAAAACAGGTGGTGCTGGCGCGCGATATTTAGGTATTGGTGCTTCTGGTCAGTATCGTGTGGATAGTATTACTGTAAACCTACGTGCGGTTGATATTCGAACTGGTCGCCTTTTAAGTAGTGTTACTACAACTAAATCGGTAATTTCAAAAGAAATCACCGCTGGTGTATTTAAGTTTATTGACGCTCAAGATTTACTTGAAGCTGAAGTCGGTTACACCTCAAATGAACCTGTAAGCCTTTGTGTTGTGTCAGCGATTGAAAGTGCTGTAGTACATTTAATTGCAGATGGTATTTGGAAAGGTGCTTGGAACTTAGGTGATTCTGTCACAGGTCTGCAAAATGAAACTTTACAAAAGTATTGGTTAGAAGCACACAGTGAAGCCAGAGTGAGTGCAAGAATTAAGCGCGGCTAACACACGTTAAAACTCCATTATTTACAGCAATAAAAAAGGTGCCTAAATGGCACCTTTTTTATTGCTGTAAATAATTGAATATGTCTTATATCCAGAAATAAAAGCATATTCAATTTTTATTTGATATTTAGGTAATGCCTATAGCGCTACAGCCAAATATTCAGTTTTTCTTGGTCGTGGATATCAAGACTAACGGTATCAGCTATGGCCTCATTGATTGGCATAACGCCCTGCATTAACTCATCTCTTCTAAACCAAGTTAACGTGACTTCATCGCCCAAACTCATTGATTGTAATTGTGCTTCAAATTGCGCATCAACTTGTAAGTTATTTGCTGCGATCAATAAATCACCTGCGCTCAGTCCAGCTTGATGAGCAGGGCTGCTTTGGGTAACCGTCAAGACTTTAAGGCCTAGAGATTCAGGTTTCGTTTTTGCGCCAAATGCTATTTGATAACCTTTGGTTTCTCCACCGCCTAAATCAGCATTGCCGGCACTGGCTCTGAGGCGAAGTGTGATACCGACTTGGTTAAGCAAAGGCTCAAGCGGGATATCCTGGGTGTTATCGAGGTAAACAAATAACTCGTCACAATTGCGATTTAACAGGCTTTCGACAATTTGTTGGTGAGTATTAACCTCAGTGCCAATTCCTTTTGCACCGAACTCTTGCCAAAGCGTGCGCATGACATCATCTAAACTCTGTTTGCCTTCTGTTTCAATTCTAATGGTGAGGTCCAAGAATAAGGCGAACAAGGCGCCTTTAGTGTAATAACTCACAATGGCATTATTGGCATTCTCATCTTGTTTATAAAACTTAGTCCAAGCATTAAAACTTGATGATTTTAAGGTTTGCTTAAAACGCCCTTGTGAACGATACACTCGAGTCATTATCTCGCTTAACATAGTGAGATATTGAGTTTGATCGACACAGCCACTGCGATAAGTTAAAAAATCATCGAAGTAGGATGTGATACCTTCATAAGCCCATAATTGCTCTGTATAAGCTTCTTTGGATAAATCAAACGGGGTGAATTCAGCAGGTTTAATCCGTTTTACATTCCAACTGTGGAAATATTCATGGCTGCATAAGGATAAATAAACCCGGTAATCTTTATTCACTTCATGGTGCATATCAGTAGGTAAATCTTTTCTTGAGCACATTAGCGCCGTACTTGCTCTGTGTTCTAAACCGCCAAAACCATTGCCTAATACTGTGGTAAGAAACACATATCGCTCAAATGGTGCACTGCCACCAAAGAGGTTTATTTGGTACTCGCAAATGGCCTTTAAGTCTTTACATAAACGGGGTAGTGATGCGCGATGTTTACCGCTAAGTACGATATCGTGAGGTACGCCGACTGCTTCAAAACTGGCAATCGCGAGGTTGCCCATTTCTACAGGATGATCGATAAAATCATCATAATTACCAGCGTAGAACTCACCAAAGCCAAATTGTTCACCAGAGGTTCGTATCATGCTGGTGGCAAGTTTCCAATCACTTAATTCAGGCAATGCTGGTTTTTCAATGGTTAATGTGTGTTTTTCTTGCTCAAGCCCTTCAGCGCATAAGAAAACACTGCTGCCATTAAAAAATCCGTGAGTCGTATCTAGGTGAGCAGATCGCACGGATAAGTCCCAAGCGTAAACCTGATAAGAAATGTTAATAAAACTGTCGCTGTTTTGACATTGCCAAGTTTGTTTATCTAGCTGAAGTACCTCAATTGGTTGCCCATTTTTATCTATTGCCTTTATATCGATTAGGTTTCTTGCAAAATCACGGATCATGTAGCTTCCTGGTAACCAAGAAGGCAATGACAGTGTTTGCTGCGGTTTTGCTTTGCTAATTGTTTGAGTGACTTCAAATAAATGCGCTTTAGGATCGATAGCAATGATGTGATAATGCATGAACAATTTCCAAATAAGTTGGTGTTGCTAAAAAGAAATGCGAGCTAGAAGAACCACAATGCTGCCAAAATCACTGCCAATGTGCAAATGCATATGTACAAGACGACAAAATCTAAAATGTACATTTACTGGAGTGACAAAGGTCGTAGTTGATACTATAAGATAATCTAGTTGGCGCGCTCTATAGTAAAGTTCACCTCACAAATAACGATAAGGATGATTACCCATGGCCGAAGAAACCATTTTTAGTAAAATTATTCGCCGCGAAATTCCTGCGGATATTTTATTTCAAGACGAGTTGGTGACCGCTTTTCGTGATATTTCCCCGCAAGCTCCAACGCATATTTTAATTATCCCCAATCACCTTATTCCAACGACTAACGATATCAAAGCGTCCGATGAGTTAGCTTTAGGACGCATGATGTCTGTTGCGGCAAAGCTTGCTGATGAAGCGGGGATAGCTGAAGACGGATATCGTTTAATCATGAATTGCAATAAGCATGGTGGCCAAGAGGTTTATCATATCCACATGCATCTAGTAGGCGGCAAACCGTTAGGTTCAATGCTTAATCATGCAGGATAGTTCTAACCCAATGAAAATAAACAGTGAATTTTTTCCGCTAACGCAAGTTGCGACTCGTTTCGTGAACCAGTTAGCCCAATGTCGACGCCTGAACATCAGTGTACTTGAGGCGAGTGAGCATCATGTGTTACTCGAACTACCATACAGCCAAGATATTATTGGTGATCCTGATACCGGAGTTATCCATGGTGGTGTGGTAACTACGTTAATCGACACGGCATCAGGTACGTCGGTTGTGAGTGCAATTTTAGCTAAATATGAGTCTCTAGAGATATCGCCAACTTTGGATTTGCGTGTTGACTATATGAAACCCGCTGAACCTGATAAGCCACTTTATGCGATTGCTGAGTGTTACCGTTTATCAGCCAACGTTGCTTTTACAAGAGCCATTGCTTATCAAGACAGTGTTGATGATCCTATTGCTCATGCTGTTGGTTCTTTTATGCGAATAAGTCCAGAAATGGTCGGCGAAGAATTCCGCCAAGCATTAATGGGAGACACTAGCACCAGCGATGAGCTCGCTGTTAATAAAAACCTTAGTACTGGCACTTCTTCAAAAACTGACAGCGAAGTACTCGTTGACGATGAATTAAACGTTCATGATATTGTGAAGCGTGCTATTGATCTTAATGATTACAGTTATCTGCTGGCAAAAGTGCCGTACACGCAATTTATTGGCATGAGTGTTAACCGTTTCGGTGATGAAATGGTGTTTAAATTGCCACAAAAAGACGACAATATCGGTAACCCTATTTTACCTGCCATCCATGGCGGTGTTATTGCGGGCTTTATGGAAATGTCGGCGATTGTGCAATTAATGGTATTTATGCAGGCGAAGAAGGTACCTAAGATCATTGACTTCTCAATTGATTACTTACGTGCTGGCTTACACCAAGATACCTTTGCAGAGTGTAAAATTACTCGTCAGGGGCGCAGAGTCGCCCACGTAACGATAAATTGTTGGCAAACTAATAGAAAGCAGTTGATAGCGACAGCTAGAGCCCATTTTTTGTTAGACCAATAAAGTGTAAATTAAACATAAGCCATTTTTTACAGTAATCTTAATAAGTATTCTTATTAAGTAAATAGTACCCAGAGGAACAATCATGAAACTGTCTATCGTTGTTGTAACATTAGTATTAATGATGTCTGCTTGTGCCAATCACACAGCAGGGGTTTCAGCGGGTTCAAATGGTGTCACGAGAGTGGATAATTACTCATTTGGTCAAGAAGTTGCCGTTGAGCAAGTTAGAGTACGTACTCAAGGGGATTTGCTACAAGGTTCAGCACTTATTATGAGCCAAGTTGGCAGCGATTTACGCCTACAATATAAGTTCACTTGGTATGATGTCAGCGGTTTTACTATCGAAGATGAGGCCACAAGTTGGAAGTCGTTAAAGTTACATGGCAAACAGCAAATGCAAGTAACAGCGTTAGCGCCTAATGCCAATGCGACACGTTTTGATGTGTACGTGCGTAAAGCATTCTCTAACTAATCTGTATTTTGAGTATTAAAAACACCCTAATTGGGTGTTTTTTTATCGCTATATATTTTTTTTGCTGTGTGATACAAATTTGTACTTAAATAGTTAATGAAAAGTTCACGGTAATAGTGTCGTACTTAAGTTGAATCGTTTATAATCCGCCTCGCCAAGGGGTGTTAGCTCATTAATGAGCTAACTGAGATGTCTAATGACAAACCCTTAGAACCTGATCCGGCTCATACCGGCGTAGGAATAGGCTGCATTTATTTACGACAACACAGTTACGATAGCGCGGTTAGCACAACGCACATAAGACCCGTTTGTCACAGATGCACATCACTCATTCGCTATGCTTGCCGGATCTCAAAATTATTATTTGAGGTCCTATGTCTTTATTAAAATCTAAATCGCCTGTTGCGATAGCTATTCTCGCTGCTTTATCAACTTCCGCTGTTGCTCAAACAGAGAATATCGAACGCGTTGCTCCCGACGCTGAAAAAATGGAAGTGATTGTTGTTAATGCTGATTTTAGCAGTATAGAACTTGAAAAAGCGCCATCTAGTGTCACCGTTATTGACAGTCAACAATTGCAAGATGAAGGCGCTCAACATTTTGAAGACGTTTTGAACTCCATTGCTAACTTTAACTGGTCTGGTGGCAGCTCTCGCCCTAAATATTTCCAAATCCGTGGTGTGGGTGAACAAGAAGAGTATCAAGGCGCACCTAATTCATCGGTTGGTTTTATTGTTGATGATATCGACTTGTCTGGTATTGGCATGGTTTCGAGCATGTACGACATGCAACAAGTTGAAGTCTTGCGTGGACCTCAAGGTACGCAATACGGTGCCAATGCGTTAGCAGGTTTGATTTATTTAAAAAGTAATGACCCTACAGATGTGTTTGAACATGGCGCGCAAGTATCAATGGGCGACGACGACTTACAGACATTCTCCGGTTTCAGCTCTGGTCCAATTTCTGATTCAGGAAAATTACTTTATCGCGTTTCTCTAGAGCAGCATTCTCAAAATGGTTACCGCGATAATACTTACCTTGAACGTGAAGATACCAATGCTCGCGACGAGTTTACGGCTAGAGCTAAACTGCGCTGGTACGCATCTGATGATGTCCAATTAGATTTAACCTTATTACACGCTAACTTTGATAATGGTTATGATGCTTGGACACTGGATAACAATGGTTTTGATACCATCACAGATGCACCAGGTGTTGATGCTCAAAAAACCACAGGTGTAGGTTTAAAAGCTATTTTCTCTCAGTTTGAAAAATTTGAACTCACCTCGTTAACCTCATTTGCGCAAACTGATCATCATCATAATTATGACGGTGACTGGGCTAACCCTGAATATTGGGCATCTAAAGAATGTCCAGCCTATGATGACAGTTGGGCTGTTATTGGCACTGAGCCGTGTGTGTACGATTACACATGGGATAAACAAGGCGATCGTAAAACTATTTCACAAGAGTTTAGGATCAGTTCAAACGAAGCGGGTCGAATCTTTAATGATTCAACTGATTGGTTATTGGGTTTATATGGTATGAACCTAAAAGAAGATAATGATTTATATTCTGAATATAACGGCTGGCCTGACGAGGTTTTACAATCTGAATATGAAGCAACCAATTATGCTGTTTTTGCTCAAACAGATACCCAGTTTGGCGACGGTTATGTCTTTTCTGCTGGTGTGCGTTTAGAGCGCCGAGAAAGTGAATACAGCGATAGCAACGGTGATGAGTTCGACCCAACAGAGAATATGTGGGGCGGTCATTTAGCGATTTCGAAAAGCTTAAACCAAGATCATAATGCTTATTTCAGAATCGCGAGAGGATATAAAGCTGGTGGTTTTAACATGACATTACCACCGGAATTGGCTGATAAAAAAGAGTTCGATACTGAAATCTTATATAACTACGAATTAGGTCTTAAGTCATCTTGGTTAGATGGTGTGGTTGCGACGAATATGGCGTTATTTTATATGGACCGTCAAAACCAGCAAGTATCAGCGTCACAACAAGATCCAGATGATCAGCAGCGCTTTATTCTGTATACAGAAAATGCAGGCAGCGCCAAAAATTACGGTGCAGAAGCTGATTTTAAATACTATGCGACAGATAATATTCAGTTTTATGGCAGTGTTGGTTGGTTAGAAACTGAATACGGTGATTATCAATATAACGATAAGTATGGCAACGTGATTGATTTGACAGGTCGTGACCAAGCGCATGCGCCTAACTTTACCTATAGTGCTGGTATGAGTTATGTCAGTGATTCAGGTTGGTTTACTAACCTTAATGCGAGTGGCAAAAGTGATTTTTATTACTCAGACAGTAATGAATCAAAGTCCGATGCTTATACTATCTTCAATGCTCGCATTGGCTATGAGTCACAAATGTGGTCAGCATACCTGTGGGGCAGGAATTTATTTGATGAGCAATATGGTGTAAGAGGCTTTTACTTTGGCAACGAGCCAGATTTAGATTGGGCTGACAAACAATATGTTCGTTATGGCGATCCTCGTCAATTAGGTATTACCCTTGATGTGAAGTTTATGTAGCGTTAATGAGTAATCGTTAAAGATCATTTTCTTTAATAATTACAATAGTTTTAACAATATATTTTTACAACGTATTTCAGTGAAATACCGCCATAATTTGCTAGACTATGGCGGTATTTTTAATTGAGACGTACCTAAGGAATTCCTGATGAAATTAACTGCTGAAATCAGTATGTATCCATTTAACGAAAACTATTTAGATCCGATTAAATGGTTTATTGGTCGTGTTGATAGCTATTCAAACATTGAAAGAAAAACCAATGCGATGGCAACACAAATCTGTGGCGAATATGCAGATGTGATGTCAATGCTTGCGGTAGAAATGGAAGCCGCCCATCAAAAGTGGGGCAAGGCTGTTTTTGTATGTAAGTTTATCGGTGGCGAATTAGATTTAAGCCATACAGAATAAAACTTGTTAATTCGCTCAATATAGAAAAAGAAGCGCCTTATTATGCTTGCTGAGATTTTTCAATCAATACAAACGGCCACCGCTGAAGCCACCGCTATGACTGGCTGGGAGGCGATTGCTGTCATATTAGCTATCGCATATTTAGTTCTCGCCATGAGAACTAATATCTGGTGCTGGGCTGCAGCATTTGTCAGCACGGCAATTTACACCGTGTTGTTTTGGAAGGTCTCATTATTGATGGAGTCATTGCTGAATGTATATTACATGGCAATGGCTATTTATGGTTTTTGGTTGTGGCGTTATGGTGACAGCGATGTCCACAACACGGCTTCTCCCATTATCAGTTGGTCACTGAAGACTCATCTAATAATTATTGCCGTTACAAGCATAATCTCTTTAATCGTAGGCTATTTAATGGCAACGAATACTTCAGCTTCGTTTCCTTACCTTGATGCATTAACGACATGCTTTGCTGTGATGACAACCTATCTAGTGGCGAAAAAGGTCATTGAGAATTGGTATTACTGGATGGTGATTAATTCATTATCGATTTATTTATACTTACAGAAAGGCTTGATGCTCACATCTGGTTTACTTATTTTATATCTGTTCATGGCTGTCAGTGGTTATTTCATGTGGCGCAAGAAAATGCAGCAAGATAACCTTGACGTTAATTTATCTCTAGCAAAATAAAGGCGTTTAGAATGACTTTAAAGCCAGAATGGAGCCAGAGTGGAGCCAGAGTGGAGCCAGAGTGGAGCCAGAGTGGAGCCTGAACTAAAATGCAGAAATAGATGAAAAAATTTAATCCTTGGTCTGTATTGCCTGCATCATTTCAAAGACTACTGCCGTCAAATTTTGTGACTGAGATAAGTTCACATTGTATTGGCGTCACTAAGCTATCTGCTGGTTTAAGCAATAGTAATTATCGGCTCCACATGCTTCATCAAGATTGGGTACTGCGTGATAATAAAAATGTTCAACAATGGTGTGATAGAGACAATGAAGTCATTTGCTGGCAGATGGTTGAAGCAGTTAAACTAGCGCCAAAGCTGATCTGGAAAAGTACGAATAAACAGTTTTATTTGAGCGAGTTTATTAAGCAAGATAAGTTTGATTGGTCATCTATATACTCTGAATACGGCTTTAATTCCCGAGAACGCCCGGTTAATTCTGTTTTTCATCTAAGTCCAATATCTCAATCCGCTGAGGATCTGACGCTATTAAAAAATAAGCAACAACAAGCACTGGACCCCGTTGAGCACCTGTTAAAATTACTCTGCGAGTTATCAAGGCTACCTTTGCCACCTAAAGTCATCAGCTTAACGCAGCAATGGCAAGTTTACCTCGAGTCTTTAACAACCATTTCTCAAGTTGAAAAAAATCAACAATGGCAGAATTCGTTCAGACAGTTAAAGCAACAACAAGTTGAGATGAATGCTTGGTTGGCTGATTTGGAATCATGCTTGATAGCTCCTCAGTTTTGCCATCGAGATTTATCACCCTATAATTTGTTGTTTTGCGATGATAAATTGCAATGCATCGATTTTGAATATTGTGCGGCCAGTCACCCAATGTTTGATTTGGCCTCTGTTTTGACAACTCACCAATTAACTTCGCATCAAGTGACCAGCTTATGTAAACAATATTTTGCTGTGCAACCAAATCTTAAAGCTGACGCTAACCAGTATGTAAGGCAAATCATTAATTGTTTTTGGATGTTTGCTGCCGCTTGGGCATTAATGATGGCAGGAACAGAGGTTGAAGACACGGGAATGGAAGTTGAAGTACCGATTTTAGGTAACAAGCTGACAGATATTGTTGAGGTAAAAGCTTCATATTTTACGTTACTCAACAAATACCTATCTTTAATATCATAAGACTATTATTCTTAATCAATAGCCAAGATTAAGGAGAACGTCCGTTGAAGAAGTCATTCGTTCCAATATTGCTGGTGGTATTTTTAGTTGGCTGCTCAACTAAATTTAGTTATTTTTTTCTTGATTGGGCCATAGAATGGCGGGTCGAGGAATATGTGACTTTAGATAAGAGTCAGCAAAAACAATTTGATGTTCTACTAGATAAATTCCTCATCTGGCATCAAAAAGATGAATTATTAAGGTATAGCCAACAACTCAATACACTTTCTACTGCGATTGAAACGCAAACTGTGACGCCCGAAATGTGGCAGCAACAAGTTACGGATGCAAAGGCTCACTGGTTCCGTATTTTCGACTTTATCCTACCTGATTTATTACCCATCCTTGCAAGCTTATCTGATGAACAAGCCAATGGCATGATTGAACAGCTCAAACAAGATAATAAAGACTTAAACAAAAAGTATGCAGGAAAGACACAACAAGAGTTATTAGAAGATTCCAATGACAAGATATTAGATCGTATTGATGATTGGCTAGGCAGTGTATCTACAGAACAACAAAGTTTAGTCAAAAACTATAATAAACAGCGCATTGCGACCTTAGATATGTGGCTCGAATATCGACTTGAATGGTTAAGAGAGTTTCAACAAGCGATTGAAATGCGTGATGATGAACGCTTATTAGAACAACGTATGCGTTTATTAATGACCTCACCAGATGAATTAAAGTCAGAGGTTTATCAGCAACATGTTGATCAAAACTCTCGATTATTTGGTCAATTGGTGATTGATATTAATCGCAGTTTATCCGCCAAACAAAGGCAACATTTTACCGGTAAAATGGAAGAATTAATTACTGACTTAAGTGATCTTTCAAGTGAGATAAAATAATTCAGGTATTATTTTAGGCTGTTTTAATTACCTGCGATGAAATAATTATCGACTAAGCTTGGTCTATTGACGTAATGAATGAATATTTTAAGGAATAAATATGACCAACCTTTACCAGCAGTTTTTAAATATTTTGAAACACCTTGAAGGTTTAGCACCATTAGCATTACGTATTTATCTTGCGCCGGTATTAATGCAGGCAGGTTATAATAAATTGTCGCATTTTAGCGATACTGCTGCATGGTTTGGTAATCCAGATTGGGGATTGGGACTACCAATGCCTGAGGTGATGACAGCACTTGCTGCAGGTACTGAGTTATTTGGTGGTTTCTTATTATTGGTTGGTTTAGCGACTCGATTAGTGGCTATTCCAATGATGTTTACCATGTTGGTTGCGGCATTTGCTGTTCATATTGATAACGGCTGGTTAGCTATTGCTGATGCTAGTTCTTGGCTTGCGAATGATAATGTTGCCGCATCTGCTGAAAAGTTGGCTGCTGCGAAGTCAATTTTGCAACAGCATGGTAATTATGAATGGCTTACTAGCTCAGGTAACTTTGTTATCTTAAATAATGGTATAGAGTTTGCCATTACCTATTTATTTATGTTGCTGGCTCTACTCATGATGGGTGGTGGTCGATACACTAGCGTTGATTACTTTATTCGAAAGCGTTTTATGTCATAAATTGAGTCATTAAAAAATCCCACTTCAATGTGGGATTTTTGTTAGTATCAGTCAGAATTTAATTAATGTGATTGATAAAAAGGACATTTCATTGGACGCATCAGAATTATTACTTACCCGACAATCAACGCCGAGATTAACTCAACCTGCTCCTTCAGAGTCTCAACTTGATTTCATTCTTAATGCAGGCGCACGTGTGCCTGATCATGGTGCTTTAACGCCATGGGAATTTATCATTGCTACTGGTGATGGTCTTAATAAGTTAGGCGATATTTTTGTTAAAGCAGCGACTGCAAACGGAGCAGAAGAAGCCTTTATCGCTAAAGCTAAAAATATGCCACACCGTGCCCCGATGGTCATCACTATCGCGACCAAAAATCAGCAGCACCCTAAAGTTCCTTTACTTGAGCAACAACTGGCAGCAGGTTGTGCCACGATGGCAATGCAGCAAGCGGCTTTTTCATTAGGGCTTGGCGCAGTGTGGCGCACAGGTGAATTTGCTTTTAGCGCGGTTGTTAATGAAGGTTTAGGCTTAGCCGAAGATGAGCAAATAGTGGGATTCTTATACATAGGTACGCCAGCAGTTAACGCACCTGTTAAACCGTTAAAGCCTGGACGTCAATTTACTCGCTTTCTTTGATATCTGCTCAGCCTAGATAAATGATTCACTTAGATAAAATATGAACGTAGGAAAATTATGAGCCTAGATAAACTGTGGGCTTATACAAACCTTGAGTCTAATAAGTTTGAGTATTGATTCACCAAATATAGGCTTTAATAAATAGTGAAGGATTCGGCGCTATCAGGTGAAAACATCTGTAGATAAAATATGACGCTGTAATGTATCAGCGTCATATACTTGAGCTTTTATTCACTTGGGTCTAAGGAGTCTAGCGGGAGTAAATTTTGATAAATATAATAACCTAAAGGCCCAAAAATCAAGCTAATTGTTCCCCATAGATACCTTCGTACATTGTCGATATGAGCACCCGTTGTTATTGCTCGATGACAAAACATGATATGCAAAATACTTAATAACAGTATTAATAACATCACCAAATCCATTTGTTCCATGTCTACATCCTTGATTACTGCAAAGAGACTTATTTAAGCTTAATCTCATTTTAGGATTTCGCAGTAAAAACAATTAAAAATCCATCTTTAAGTTGATATAACTTACTCTAATTAGTCTTACTAATTCAATGGTTTTTATGAATATTTATACAAAAGTTTGAAGTTGAGCTTTTTAATTAAGCAGTTGCTAAACTATGGTGTGCTTTTTAAACTCATTTGTTGATTAATATCATCAAGCCATAGTGGATACTTACGCATAACTACCTGAAATAAATTGCTTTCAATGTGAAGTTTTAGCCACTGCCTCACTTTGGAGTATTGGCTCTGCTCAAACCAATTTTTATTTACATGGGCGAACTGTCTGACAAACGGAAAAATAGCAAAATCAGCATAGGTAGGGCTGTCAGCAAATAAGTGCGTGGAGTCGCTTAATCTCTGTTCCAGTAATGCAATGAATTTACATGCGTTTTCTCGATAATACTCTTCAGAATACTCAAGGTGTCTATCTGCGTATTTGTATTTATCTAGCCAGGTTTTAAATTCGTTATCATTTTTTTCAATTAGTGCTTTAGCATTGGCATCATTTAGAGAGTGAATTAATAAATCATATTCATCTTTGCATAAATATTCGCTATTGGTTGCAGGATAATTACCTAGAGAAAAATGGACAATGTCTAGGCTTTCTTCTAGTACAAAAGGGTGATGGTCTACACCAGCGCCGCCGGTATCTTGCTGCGTGTTTACCACTAATACAGGTACCGTGCCTTTAGGTGAAATGTCGAGTAATTGAGTCGGCTTATTTTTTAGTATTATTTCACGTATTTGCGGGTTTAATGAAGATAAGTGTAACCCTAAGCGGGCGCGCATAGCATATGGGCAACGTCTAAAACTATATAGGATCATAATTTGAGTTAGTTTTTATTAAGTATTTGATTCATTTTAAGAGGTTAATAAATGAATTGTTAGTGATAAATCCTAACTTGACCATCAAAGTATGTGATCTGAATCAAATTAAATTGCCGTAAAGACTGTGATTAGGGTACAATTCCGCGCCTTTATTTGAGGTTTGTCACCTTAAGTAGTCTTGCATTAGTCAGCTTACATTAAATGCTCTGGAAATTAAGTTCCAGCTTGCGGAGAACCCCATGTCACAAGTCGTTGTTTGTGCTTTATATAAATTTGTTGCGTTACCTCATTTCGAATCCATTAGAGCGCCATTATTAGCCCATATGGAAAATGCCGAGATCCGCGGTACCTTATTACTCGCTAAAGAAGGTATTAACGGCACAGTTGCAGGTAGTCAGCAAGCCATTGATGGGTTACTTGCATGGCTGGCAACTCAAGAAGGCTTAGCTGATATTGTCTGTAAGTTTTCTTTTGATGAAGACATGCCTTTTTATCGCACTAAGGTAAAACTTAAAAAAGAAATTGTGACCATGGGTGTAGAGGGTATCGACCCTCGTGAAGTGGTTGGTACCTACGTTAAACCAAAAGATTGGAATGCACTTATTTCCGACCCTGAAGTATTACTGGTTGATACGCGTAATGATTACGAAGTTAAAATCGGTACCTTTAAAGATGCCGTTAACCCAGTTACAGAGACATTTCGAGAGTTTCCTGATTATGTAAAAGAAAATCTAGACCCTACAAAGCACAAAAAAGTAGCTATGTTTTGTACCGGTGGTATTCGCTGCGAAAAATCGACTGCTTATCTAAAAGAGCAAGGCTTTGAAGATGTTTATCATCTTGAAGGTGGCATTTTAAAATACCTTGAAGAAGTAAAGCCTGAACAAAGCATGTGGGAAGGTGAGTGCTTTGTATTTGATAATCGAGTTGCAGTAAATCATCAGCTTGAAAAAGGTATTTACGATCAATGTAATGCTTGCCGTATGCCAATTACTCAAGAAGAAATGCAGACAGAAGCATATGTACAAGGTGTAAGCTGCCCGCACTGCATAGATAAAATTTCTGATGAGCAGCGCCAACGTTTTATCGAACGTGAACGCCAAGTACAGCTAGCGAAACAGCGCGGCGAAGCGCATATTGGTAGCGAAGTAAAGCAAGTGATTGCGCAGCGCCGTAAAGATAAAGAGTCACTAAAACAAGCACAAAACGATAGTTAGACAGAGCTTAGGTTGAATTTCATCTTGAGCTTATTGCGAAATTTGAAACTGAGCTTAGCGCTAAATTTGAAACTGAATTTTGAAAACGTACATACTATTTATTAGCGTGTACGTTTTTATATGCAACTCTGATATTGAGATGAGCAATTCTGATATTGAAATGCGATTCTGGTCAGTTAACAAGCCTTGTTTCAACAACATTTATACTGTGGTTTAAATTTAAACTATAAAGTAAAAAAACAAATTGCATAAACGCCAAAAAACTTTATTAAGCTTGTAGGCTTATGATAATGCGGTATGTAATTGTTTTACTTGATGTTCAAAAATGGCATTCATTTTATCGATAGCGTCGCTTGCTAAATTAAAGTAGTGATTATTGTCGACTGATACTTTATCAACTTTAATCAACTCATTTTCAATCATCGTAATAAGTGTTGTCACATTTTCTGTAGCGTACTCTATTAATTTTTGGTGATTTTTCTGTTCTTCGGGTAAGCATGAAAGCTGTTTAAATGTGTTATCTGTAGTATCCGACATGGTTGTTATGAGGAAATTTAACCGTATTTTTTCAACACTAGAGCAAGCTTTTTTTACTGCAATCCCAGTTCCAAGCGCCCTTGATTGACCAATACTTTCAGTGGCCAATACTAGCTCTCGCCATACAAAGCCAATATGATTTAAAGTGGGTAAATGGTCTGCTGTGAGGTAGCACTCTTCTGCTATATCTTCGAGTAAATAACAAAGGTTTTTTATCATGACTGTATGTTGCTCAAAGCTGTTAGCTACCGACATATTTTTGCCTTGCGCCGTAAGTCTTGACCAATGGTCGGTGAACGAAAGCCAACGCTCATTTTGATGGAGTAATGGCACCTTTAATTGTTGAACTTGCGCAACAATCTTTCGATTGAGTATCAATAACTTTTCCTGGGCGGTAGTATCACCATTCAACTTAGCAGCTGATATACCACGGTGCTGCTGAACTAGGGTTATAATATTTTTTAATAACTGTATATATTGCAAGCCATTTTTTTGCTTTTTCTTGGTGCTGTTAGATTTTCTAATCCTGAGAAAAATAATCATCATAAGTACCAATGTAATACTCGATATTACGAAAATTTCCATATCAATTTATCCTTCTATTGATTAAGCCTGTGTTAATTTTCTTAGATGATTAGCGACTAATTCTGATTGTAATGCGACCTCAGCATTGGCACGCGCGCCAATAACAACTTTTTCAATATGCATGGAGATCTCATTGGTGGCAGCGGCTTGTTGCGTCGCGACGCCACTGACTATTTCCATTTGATATTTAACCTGTTCAGTGGCTTGTTTTATATCGTCAAAGGCATCATCTACTTCTGTTACATTACCTATACAAAGGTTTGCCTGCTCCACCACTCCCGCCATAGTGATGACGATTTCGCCACTTTCTTTGAGCACCTCATTTATATTAGTGACTATGTGTTCGGTAGAGCTTTGTGTCCGCTCTGCCAATGCTCTTACTTCTTCAGCAACAACAGCAAAACCACGACCAAACTCACCTGCACGAGCTGCCTCTATAGATGCATTTAAAGCTAATAAATTAGTTTGTTGTGAAATGTGAGCAATGGACTCGGTAATACTTTCTACGTTAGTGACCAGTTTATTTAATGACACCATTCGCTGTTGTGTTTTATCTGCTTTTTCACTGACATCTGCTACCGCTTTATGTAGCGACTTCAAAGCGTTCTGACCTTGAAGGGCAATTTCAGAAGCGTGGCAGGATGACTTATGCGTGTTTGATATTTCATTATTCACTTCAGCTAAAGACTGACTCATTTGAGTAATTGCTGCTGCAGTAGCGTTAGTCGCATCAGATTGCGACTGTACGTTATCTTTCACTTTTGCTGATGTTTCAATGACCTGTACGGCAGAATATTCGACTTCTTGATTTCTTTGTTGATGGTGAATATTAACTCGGGATAATTCTCGATAAGTTTTTAATAAGGTATCTGTAAGAGGGGATTGAATTCGATTGCTAAAATGAATATCTCGATGGTCAAATTGATGGGTATTTATATCGCTGACGACGGCTTTAATTTGTTCTAATTGTTCGTTAATGACATAAAGAAACCCAATAAATAAATATAAAAAAATCGCATGAGAGATGAAAACAATATGATGACTAATGGTGCTTGTGAATACAACAAATGAGTAGATTAAAATCGTTAAAATACAGCTTCCTTTAAAACCTAGTGCGTTAATTATTAAGTGAACAGGCATAAACATCGCGTTCATCGTTAAGTCCCTATAACCAATATTACTTTCTTAACAGCAAGATGTGTTCCAATAACAAAAACGCATCTCATATTGGCTTTTAGACTTTAAACACTAAAAGTTGCTCCATAGTGGGGAAGGGGTGAAAGAGCTTGCCTCATTTTGGGGAGGGTTTATAGAAGATTAACTGAGTATATTGTGTTAAAAGCAGAATTTAACAATCATTGCACCGTACATTGAACCGTAGATTGCACTATATATTGAATCCATACTATTTTTTGCATCAAGCAGCGATTAAAGCCCTATGATTCCAAGTTTGACTCTAAAGATCAGTCTAAACATTAGTATAAACATCAGTCTAAAGATCAAGGTTATAGTTTGTTTTGGCTATTCATAAAACGTCCTTGTTTTATTTCATATGTTTAGCTCAAGATTCATAGATTTTAAACCCGAGCTTATTTAAAGCTCAGATTTATACCTATGGTCGCTAGTTTCTTTTGCTCGGCATCTAAATCTTGTAGCAACAAATCGTTATGCTTTGATTGTTGTTGACGCTTTGTCTGTGGCAATTTGACCATAAATTCAGCATGCTGGGCTTTAACTGTGATTTGTTGGTCATTATTAGACGTTCGGCCTAAGTTAAACAGTACTGCTAATCGCAGTATGGTTAATAAGCGAGTGAACGCTTGGCGCTGGCTATCGTCTGCGATGGTGATTGATAGATAATTCAGTTTCTTGCGGTGATTGCCAACTAGTAGCGCTAGCATTTGCTGCTGTTGTTGGTTAAAACCAGGTAAGTCGCTGTTTTCTAATATATAGCTACCGTGCTTGTGGTGAGACTTAGAGTTGATGGATATGCCAATTTCATGAAGCTGACAGGCGCCTTCGAGTAACCAGCGATAATCTGCTAATCCCCATGGCTTACTAACTTGTTCAAACAGAGCTAAGGCCGTTTGAGTGACCTTATTTGCTTGGTTTGCATCTGTATGATAAAGCTGAGCCAAACTGGTTAATGTTCGTTGTCTTATATCATCTTGTTGTTCAATCTTAGCAAGCTCATAAAGGACACCTTCACGCAGAGCACCTTTTGCAGCTTGTAAATGCTTAATTTCTAACTGTCTAAAAAAACTGATTAAAATAGCTAATCCCGCTGCGAGTAAAGGGATCCTTCTTTCATCTAGCTGCTCAAACTCTAGCTTTTCGATGCTGCCAATATTGATAAGGTATTTTTTTAAAATAAGCAGGTTTTTACTGGTAATGCCTTCACCATTATCAGTGATCTCACTAATGGCTTGTGTAATCGCTTTAGCGGAGCCTGAGCTACCTAATACAAGAGACCAATCTTGATTAAAGTACACTTGACTTAAGCCTGCAAACTGCTTGTCTGCTGCTAAAATCGCCTGCTTAAAAGCATCTTTTGATAGCTGACCATTAATAAAGAAACGCTTGTTATAACTGACACAACCACATTTTAAACTGGCTAAATGTTTTGCGCGTTTTTCATTCCCCACAATGACTTCTGTTGAGCCACCACCAATATCAATGACAATATTTTTCTGTTTCAGTACTTGGCTATGGGCAATACCAGTGTAGATCAAGCGAGCTTCTTCATGCCCTGAGACCACATCAATGGGATAGGGCAGTATTTTTTTGGCGGCTTTTAAAAATGATTGTCGGTTCTTAGCAACACGAAGTGTGTGGGTTGCGACTATTTTGACTTGCGTCTTGGCTAAGTTTGAAAAACGTTGACTGAAATCTTTAAGACACTGAACACCATTGTCGATAGCAACTTCATCTAGCACATTTTGGTTGTCTAAATATTTAGCCAATTGCACTTGGCGCTTTTCTTTGTGCAGCACTTGTAAAAGCCCATCTTGTTCACGGGCTATGACTAAGTGGAAACTATTAGACCCCATGTCGATAGCGACAAAATGTTGTGAGTCTTCTGCAATAACATCTGCCAAATCTACGCCTCTTGTGGTAATTCTTGTAGTTTCTTATTGTTATTTAAACAATGAGTTGTTGTGTTACTTATTGCAGCGAGTGCACTTGTTACTTTTTTCTCATAGCCATTGAGGTATTGATGAATGGCCACTTGGCTGCGAAGCTTTCGTTTATTTCCTCTTGGGTGATATCGGTTGTCTTGCTGCTGGTTAATCACCCTAGACTTTGTATTATCTTTAAATTGCAGTGAAAGTATAGCAATAACCATCTGTTTTAACTGCTTATCATATACAGGCGTAGTGACTTCAATTCGTTCATCAATATTTCGTGTCATCCAATCTGACGACCCTATAAACAGTTTTTGTTCACCGCCAGCATGAAACAACATAACGCGCGAATGCTCTAAATAGCGGTCAATAATACTGAAAACCTTAATGTTATCGCTTTGCCCAGGGACTTGAGGAATTAAACTGCACATACCGCGTATTAGCATGGTGATTTTGACACCCGCTTGTGACGCTTCATAAAGCTTATTAATCATGATGTCGTCGACTAGATTGTTTAATTTCAGTTGAATACTGGCAGGCTTATTCTGCTTAGCTTGTTCAATTTCATTATTGATTAAACCAATGAGCTTATTTCTAGAATTATAAGGTGAGACAATTAAATGGTTGAATTCATCTTTGCGGTAAGGTCGTTCAATGAGGTCAAAGACTTGTTTTACTTCACCGGCAATATCTTGGTTTGCTGAGAATAACGAGAAATCAGTGTAAAAACGTGCAGTTCCTTCGTTGAAATTACCTGAACCAATATGACAATAATATTGGGTTTTATTTTCTTCTTTACGACCAATTAGGCACAGTTTTGAATGCACTTTTAAACTAGGGATACCGTGATGAACTTTTACACCTGCTTCAGCTAAGCGGCGAGTCCAGTTAATATTGGACTCTTCATCAAAGCGCGCTCTTAATTCAATTACAGCGGTGACGCGTTTACCGTTTTTAACCGCATCAATAAGTGATTGCATTATGTGACTCTTTTTAGCCACACGGTATAAGTTTATTTTAATGAATTTAACTGCTGGATCATAAGCGGCTTGTCTGACTAACTCAGTGAAATGCGAGAATTTATGATATGGATAATTGAGCATGATATCTTTATGTCTAATGGCATCGAAGCTATTATCAAAGGCTAAAAACTGACTGCTATCAATAGGGTGAAGCTTTTCATTAACTAGTTTTTTACGACTTGGATTAGGGAAATCCATAAAATCTTTAAAGCTGTGATAACGACCGCCAGGAACTAAGCATTCTGTCGAGCTGATATGCAAATGAGACTTTAACATCTCGAGCATATCATCAGGCATATTTCTATCGTAAACCAATCTTACAGGCTGAGCTTTTAAGCGTTTCTTAATCCCTTTAGTCATGCGCTCTAAAGTTGTTTGCTCAAGTTCATTACTGATATTGTAGTCAGCATCTCGGGTCATTTTCATTGAAAACACGTTAATGGTATCGAATTCAAAAAAGGGTCTAAATAAATCATCAATACAATGACGAATAATATTGTCGAGTAATATTAAGTGCTTTATTTTAGAGGTTTTTTCAGTAGGTAATTCAAGAAAGCGCGGTACATTTTTATTCGGCACTTCAATTAATGCGTATTCTTTGTTTTCACCGCTTTGTAAACTGGCCACGAGATAAGTTGTGCCATCAACTAAGTGCTGAACCAAGTCACTATCTTCATTGATAATATGTGGTGCAATATGTCGTTTAAGTTGATTTTTAAAATACTTCTTAAGCCAGGCACTATGAAACTCACTTAGTTGAGTTTCATTGATTAAAAAGATATTGCAGCGCGCGAGCTCTTTCATTAGCACTGGATATATTTGATCAAACTTTTCTTGTAAATCTAATACTTTAGCTTGAATCTTAGCCATCAAGCTTTGATATTCTAGTTGCTTTGAACTGATCCCCGATACCAAGATAGCGCGGCGAACTGCAGCCACTCTGACTTGGAAAAATTCATCCATATTGCTAGAAAAAATCCCTAAGAATCTAACTCGCTCGATTAAAGGCACTGATGTGTCATAAGCTTCTTGCAATACGCGCTCATTGAATGATAACCAAGAGAGTTCTTTATCGATAAATTTGTGATGTCGAGGTTCGTTCATGATGGGCTCCTGCAAAGCAATGCTGCAAAAATTAATCTATCACTAAATAGGTAGCGCTTAAATAGTACTATCGGATAGAGGTAGCTAATCAGCTGTTTAATATGAATAAAAATAGGAAGGTATTTTACTGCAGTTATATGACAGCTATGTGAACACATTGTGTGTGAACACTGTTTTCAGTAAATTCAAAGACGCAACAAATTGATTAAGCAAATTAAACCAATTGATGAAAATGTCAGCGAAATAACAGTGAACGCTAAACTTTATAAGATCCTATATAGCGCTTGTGTTATTTTTAGCATTGATTTGAATTTTTGAGTGGTAAGAAATGTTTATTGGGTTTGATTATGGCAGTGCTAATTGTTCCGTGGGAATTGAAAAAAATGGTGAAGTGACGTTAATTCCGATCAATGGCGACAGTAATTTCTTATCATCGACCTTATATGCAATGGACCGAGAATTAATTGCCGAAGCTGTTTATCAGCGTATTGCACCAGAGCTAAAAGCTGAATATGGCAAGCTGCGCTCTGCACAACTTAGCCGCGCAAGAATGGTTCGCCATGATTTGGATATTTACCCAGATGAGCAAGTGGTGTTTGTTGGCCCTGAGGCGATTGAAGCATATTTGGAGCTGCCTGACGAAGGGTTTTATGTCCGTTCGCCAAAGTCATTTTTGGGTGCCAGTGGGTTAAGAGTTGAGCAGGTAGGACTGTTTGAAGACATCGTGACGCTTATGATGTTAGAAGTGATGTCTCGCGCGAATAAAGTGATCAATGAACCTATTACCAAAGCCGTTATTGGCAGACCAGTTAACTTTCAAGGCATTGGCGGAGAGTTAAGCAACCAACAAGCGCAAACTATTTTAGAAACTGCAGCTAAACGCGCGGGTTTTGAAGAGGTGAGTTTTTTGTTTGAACCAATGGCTGCAGCGATGGATTATGAAGCTTCAATGACACGTAATCAAACCGTATTAGTGGTTGATGTCGGTGGTGGTACTACGGATTGTTCTATGGTGAAAATGGGGCCAGACTTACAACACAAAACAGATCGCAGTGAAGATGTACTAGGCCATAGTGGACAACGTGTTGGCGGTAACGATTTAGATATTGCCGTAGCAATGAATTGTTTTATGCCGCACCTTGGTCTTGGTTCTCAATTGAAAAACAATTTAACCGTACCAAGACAACCGTTTTGGAATGGTGTTGCGGTAAATGATATCAGCGCTCAGCGTGATTTTGGCTCGCTTGCCACGGCAAAATTAATTGATGAGTTAATTAAAGATTCGTCAAAACCTGCATTATTAACACGTCTTAAATCATTGAGACAACATCAAATGAGTTATCAGTTTGTACGCCAAGCGGAGCAATCTAAAATAGGTTTATCATCACAGTCTGAGTACAGCGCTGACTTGTCATTTATTGAGCCTTTATTTTCTGTGCCGGTAAATCAAACTGATTTTGAAACTGCGGTTGATCAACCCGTTGCTAAGTTGGTGACAATTATGAAGCAAGCGGTGGAGGGGACTGGCGTTATGCCTGATGTGGTTTATGTTACTGGCGGCACCGCAAAAAGTCCGGTTATTCATCAATGCATTGCCGAGCAATTTACTGATGCAGAAATCGTTGTTGGTGATCATTTTGGTAGTGTGACCAGTGGTCTTGTGCGCTGGGCTGGTAAAGTATTTAATTCTTAAGGAAAAGTGAAATGATGTTTACTCCATTAAAGTCGACACTGAATAACAAAGCGTTACTGCCTTCGCTGACTAAAACTACTGCGGCAATACTTGTTGTGGCGGCTAGCATGCTAACAATGAGTTGCAGTGATGATGTCGGTAAAGTCAGTTTAGGTGTTTTTACGACCAAAGATATTAAGCTAAATATGATGGTCGACCCGATCGTTTCAGGTGTAACGTGTCATGTTGCCAGTATTGAAGCTGATTTAAGCTTTTCTGATCCGTCTGATTCGGCTATTTCATGTAGACAAACGGGTGAAATCACACCAGAAATGATTGCACAAATTGATATGTCTGCATCAGGCGAGATTGTATTTAAGAAATCAAAAAGCATCTTTTTTAAAACCATGAAAATTAGACGTATTTTTGATAAAGAAAATCAAACTTTAATGTATGTTTCTTATTCAACGAAAGAAACATCTGGCAGTTACAAACACAGTTTATCCACTGTACCTCTGTGGGCTACAAAGGCTTATCGTCAGCCGCAGCCTTCGATTTAGCTTTAAGCTTGCTAGTTAAGATACTGATATACCCATGTTACCTCAAGATGCTTTGTCAGGCACAAGCTCGGATAACAATGCAAG
>NZ_JAJGZS010000029.1:0-68079 GCF_020806285.1 Shewanella sp. 10N.7 | reverse complement strand
AAGAGGGAGTCGCAGTTCACTCCCTTTTAGTCTGGTGTGGGCGAAGCGCCACGACGTTGATTTAGAAGTTTATTTAGACCTTGATTTAGATATTTTTAAAAATTTGAAACAAAATTTGAAACAAACCTCAATTAACCAATCGATGCATCTGTTTATTATCAATAATCCTAACCATTACATTATCAATAATCCTAACCATTACATTATCAAGCTTACTGTCGTTATCTAAATCTGCATCAGTTACTAACTCTTTATCATGTACTGCAACAGTAAGCATATTGTCAGCCACAAGCTTGCCGGTAATGGGTTTGTACTTGGCTAAAGGGCCAACAAAGACTCCTGACAACAAGCTAAACAGCTTTTGCCCTATATCTTCTAAGGTTCGCTGACTAACTCGCTCTCCTAATAACAAGCTTGGCTGAAATATGTAGAGTTTGGATAAGGGGAGGAGGCTTAAATCCTTCTGCACTTGGCCTTTTACTCGATTGTAAAACACCGTCGATTTCTCATTGGCATCTAGGGCTGTGACCGCAAATAATTTCACCCCAGTTTGGCTTTGATACTCAATCGCAAGCTTGGCAAAGTCGATGACGGCGGTGTGGTCAACCTTGATAAAATTTTCCTGACTACCCGCTTGTTTAATGGTGGTGCCGAGACAACAAAAAGCGTGGTCAATACTGACAGGTAAGTTTAACTCAGTAAGCTGCTGTAACTGAGTTTCGACAAAGATAAGCTTTTCAATTCCTGCTGTTTCTGCCGCAAGTTCAGGTGCTCTTCTCCCTACGGCCACCACGGTTTTATATTGGGTATTTGCCAATAAGTTTAATAACAAGTAATGGCCGATTAAGCCGGTTGCGCCAATGATAGCAGCATTCATAATTAGCCTTGGTGATCTGGTTTACAGTGTCGTTAGAATACTTTAACAGCTTTTTGCTTGTTAATTGGGTGTAGATGCCGCACTATTTTATCCACTTTTTTATTCATTTAATATCTTAAGAATAAAGGTCATAACCAAGGAGAATGTGATGGGACTTTTTGATGCGATTTTAGGTAATTCCTCTGAAATGGATTTAGGTGAGTTACAGCAAGAGCTGTCACCAATTCTAGCCGACAATGAATCAGTACAAATGGGTTATAAACTGATCCGCGATATGTTTGTCTTTACTGATAAGCGTTTAATCTTGATTGATAAGCAGGGCATGACGGGTAAGAAGGTGAGTTATCATTCAATTGCTTATAAATCGATGACCCATTTTATTGTTGAAACTGCAGGTACCTTCGATATGGATGCCGAGCTTAAAATATTTATCTCAGGGACAGAGCAACCTATTGTTAAAGAGTTAAAGAAAGGCACTGATGTGATTGGTATTCAAAAAGCGATTGCTAACTTTTCACTATAACTTATGAATTAACTTATGCATTAACTCATGCTGTAATTCGTGCTTTTATTCTTGCTTTAACTAACGGCTGTTTTCATTAACCGTCGTTTGGTTAAATCGACTGTTTTAGCCGCTACTTGTATTGGAAAGCACCATAGATGACAACAGAAAATCAGCCACAATCACCATTGAATGATGCGCCAAAATCGGTGCAACTTGCGGTCGATTTAATTCAATTACTTGAAGAGAATAATATCGATACGCAAACCGCGATCGAAGCGCTACAAATCACATTAAATGACTTTAAAAGAAAGCAGCAGAGCGAGTAGTGAAGCTCCAAGCACGAACTAAAATAATAAGGACTAGATATGACCGAAGTTCACCTGCCATTAACTGACTTTGTCGAATATTCTCAAGCTGAGATGCTAGAACGTGCCAAGCAAAATTATCAGGATGTCAAAAGACGTCATTCTATTCGTAAGTTTTCAGAGCGTGCTGTACCGCAAGAAATTATCGAACAATGTATTTTGGCCGCGGGCACTGCGCCCAATGGGGCTAACCATCAACCTTGGCATTTTGTGGCGATAAGCGATGCTGATGTAAAAGCTCAGATCCGTGAGCAAGCAGAAGCCATTGAACAAGCTTTTTATGCGGGGCGTGGCGGTGAAGAATGGTTAGATAATTTAAAACCATTGGGCACCAATGCTGAAAAACCTTACCTTGAAAAAGCCCCTTGGTTGATTGCTGTTTTTACTAAAAAGCGCAGCGAAGATAATGGTGAGCAAAAGCAAAATTATTATGTTCATGAGTCAGTGGGAATTGCGACAGGTTTTTTACTGCAAGCGCTGCATAACGCGGGCCTAGGAACACTTACCCATACACCTAAACCTATGTCTTTTTTAAGCAAGGTTTGTGGCCGTGATAGTGATAACGAACGCCCATACATGCTGATTATTGCGGGTTACCCTGATGAGGCCGCCACAGTGCCTGAACATGCATTACAGAAGAAATCGTTAGCAGAAATCAGTGATTTTATTTAACTGGCAGCGTTAGTGTTAACACACTGAATATTAGCAATTGAGGTAGCAATGGGCTTTCAACGAATAATGGCTTTGCATGTTCATGATGAACTTGAATATCAGGCTTATCGCGATGCCATGCTGCCCATTTTGCACTTTTACGGTGGTGACTTTGGTTATGATTTTGCAGTATCTGAGGTGCTAAAGTCTAAAACCAATTCGCAGATTAACCGAGTGTTCACCATTGATTTTCCTTCAGAAGAGGTGATGAATGCGTTTTTTAGTGATGAGTCCTATTTGTCTGTAAAACAACGCCACTTTAATGCTTCTGTGACAAGTTCGACGGTTATTGGTTTACATGAAACTGATTAATAACAATTGAGCGCCAAGAGCTTGTTGTAAAAAGCTTCTTATAAAAGCTTCATCTTATAAAAAACGCTGGCAGAAAGTTATCGTTTTAATCTGTGGCTGTATTTTCTTACCTATCTTATGTCCTCAATAATCATTTGCCTCATTATTAACTTTCATTAATGTACTGTTTTAAAAACCTAATTTAAGGTCTAGTTAAGGCTTTTTATGGCTGTTTGTTGCTATAGTCCACATATGGAATAACGGCTATTCCATATGTAATGTTTATTTGAGTTATGATGTTGTCTGAGCGACTTATCTTGCTTCAAAAGGTCGTTGTTGTAATCAATTTTAAAAAGCATTAGCTGTATGAGGAAGGGCCAAGCATTAATGGAAAATTTATATCATAGCTTAGGGGTTAATCAAGATGCTGATCATGATGCGATAACTGATGCGTATGAAAGCTTGTATCTTTTTTATCACTCAGCTGAGTATCAAAGTAAATTCGCAGATATTGATATAAAACTTGCCAATATTGCCGTTTCTTATGAGATTTTAAAATGTGCTACAAAGCGTAAATCCTATGACGACATGTGGCAACTTTATCTGGCAGAGAAATCTTTAGCGGCCTTAGTCGATATTCCTGATATGAGTTATGAATTTGAAGGAGATTCAGTGGTGGTGGAACACTGGAGGGAAGTGGCAAACAAATATCCTCAGTTGAATGAGTTATACGAGAGTTTAGCTTGTCTATCGACCGTTCTGGCATATTCTTTCAAAGCGTACATTTTAGATAGTCAGCGCTATGAAGAAAGTGAACGTTTAGCCTACATTATGTGTGCCCAATACATACAAAAATTTTTTGGTGAAGATCAAAATATTAAACCGTTAGCAGAAGGGTTATTAGCAGCGACTTCGCCATCGGATTCAGTGACTACTGATGAGTTGTTTGATGCACAAGGCATCGAAGTTAATATACAAACGGTTGCGAATACGGAAACTGAAATTATTCTTTTATCTGAGCCTGTAACTCAAATGTCAGCCCAATCAAAAGCTGAGTTGAAAAAACTAGCCAGAACCAAAGCTAAAAAGAAGCTTAAAGCGAGAATAATGGCCAAATCTAAAGGTATGACTAAGCCAATATCTATAGCTGAGCATTTAGCTAAAAAACAAACTCAAGCCCAAACTCAAGTGCTATCCATTATTACACCTAAAATAGCTGCGCCTTTTGAAGCTAATCAGCCACAGTTAACTGAAAAAAGCGATCCTAAAAATGAGCAAGAGTTAGGAATGAGCGCGAATAAAAATAGCCATTTTGATACGACACAAAGCCATATGGAACGCTTGCTTGCAAGTGAATCTCGTCAGCTTCGTCATTCCACTAAAAAGGCGACAGCAAAAGGGTGTTTGATTTTGTTTGGTTTGTTCCTAATCTCAAGTCTTGCCGCCTAAAATATCAAGTATTACGGCCTAAAACCTCTAGCATTTTAGACTGATATATCAAGATTTCTGCCGGAAATACCCAGGCGTTAGCAATGCCTTATTTCCAACCTTGGCGCCAAAGCTGAGTGTCTTTTAGGTTACGCCAATTAATAGTAAATTCTTCAGCATTTATTTCTGCACGAATAATACATTCTAGTACGTTTCCATCTTCATCAAAAGTCACTTTTGTCACTGAAAAGTGCTTCAATTTATTGGTGACATGCACTTTAGTCCACTTACTGTGTAACAGCTTTTTAGGGTGTAATGGATTCATTGTTTCCTCATCAGTAGGGAAAAGGCAAAGGATTGCTGACTGAATTGAAAGATACGTTGCAGCTTATGGCTTGGTTCACCGAAGGTGGCTTTACCTGTGAAAGCGTGCCATGTATACCAATAACTAAAGCTAAAACTATAACTAAAACTATAACCGTAATAGGGCGAGTTTAGCGTTGATTATTCGCTTCTAATGCTGTTTGTAGCTCTTTTAAATCACTGACAATAAAGTCCGCTTGGTCTTGGTATTCTGCGTGTTGGTTGTGATTGATAAACACTGATTGCATGCCTGCATTTTTAGCTGCTTGGATATCATATAAATAATCGCCTACATAGATAAGCTGGCTGACAGGAATATCCCACTGTTTGGCAATGGCAAGTAACGCATCTGGTGCGGGTTTAGCAGGGTAACATTCACGGGTTAACACTAATTCCATGGCAATGTTATTTTGCGACAGTTTAGTTGCTGTTGCGGTTTTACTATTTCGGGTCACGATGGCTGTAGGCAGTGACAGCTGTTGCAAACTGGCCAATAACGCATGCATATGAGGCAGCGCCTTGGCATTCATTGCATCAAGTGCTTCGTGCTCAATAATGATTTGATGGGCTTGTTGCTGAGCATCTAATGATGGCATGTCTTCGATAAAGTCGAGAACGTCAGTATCAAATGGACAGTTTAACTGTTGCTTAATTTTACCAAAGTCCAATTCTGACTCAACTAAAGTGCCGTCTAGGTCGAATATTACGCCTTTAATATGGGTCATTGTTTTCATTTGGGGTCCAGTTGTCTTGCCGTGATAGGGTAAAGATTATCTGATATTTAATCAGTAAAGGTCATAGTATCGAGCATCAGAGAAAAGTCTCCCTGTTGTTTATCGGCAATCAGTAGGCCGACTCGGTCGATATCTTCAAATAGTAATTCAGGTGCGTTGACGTTTCTACCACGAAATTGCGAATTAAAATCATCAGGTGTAAATCTGTGTTCAGTGCGCTGACCTGCAATGGTATCAAAGTGAGCCACATAAGCTTCACCAAAGGAAAGTTTCGGTGTCTTAAAGCGTAATTGGTAGCGTTTCCCGTCACCGATTACAGTTAATTTTACGGCGTTGGCTCGCGGAATTATCGCGAGTAAACGATACTCCATTGATGCAAAACCACCATTGTTGGCAAGTGAAACATTGCCGCTAAAAACGGGCTTGTCTTGGCGTTTATCGCGGTTAATTTCACTTGATGAGATGCCGCCCATTACCGTGTCATTACTGATTTTGGCTGCTTGAAGTTGCTGTTGGGAGTTAAATTGTATTTCCATAGCACTCACTGAAGGTTGAAAAAATACGATGGAGCTTATAAAAAGACTGCATAAACACAGGTTTTTCAATAGTACGCCTATTACTACTGAAGTATACCGCTGTAATAACTGATGCATATTGGCGAGTGAATTTTTCATCATTTATTTTCCTCATAAAAAAGCGACTTATCTCGGGTGGAGGATAAGCCGCAAAAGGGTCGGACGGAGATAATCGTTTACGAGTGAATGGCCTTGATTATTCTTCGGCGACAAAATCGTCCATTAAGATAACCGAGAACATTGAAGTGTCATTTTCTGCATCTACTGCTGCAACACTGTATAAACCGTTGCCTGCAAGTGATACAGCTAGCGGGCCAATCGCTACTGTTTTAGTGCCTGTGACAGTCACGCTGACAGTGTAATCACCCGGTGCGATACTCAAGCTGCCTGATGCCGCTTTGAATGGGACATCAGTGAGAGCAGGTGTTGCATCACTGATATCAGCAGTCGGGGTTAAATATACGTCGACGTTGCCTGCAGAGTAAGAGGCATGAATGACATTCAGGCGAGCTTCAGTCGCAATGCGGCGTGTATGTTCAGCAAAAGCCCAAGGTGCAATGTCGTTGTCAGTGAGAGAGCCGACGGCGAGTACTGAGTAGCTGCTTCCTAGCATTAAATCGAGTTCGGCGTCGGTAATAACTTCTACTGAATTGTCGGCATCAGCCGCAACGGTTACTGTGTGCATGCCTTCTGGGATATTGACGTAGCCTGCAAGGTTACCGAATGAAAGCATATCAATGGCCGGCGTTGAGCTGCCATCTAAAAATACATCGACAGCTGGGGCATCGGCAACGGCATGTACTACACGGATATCACTGCCACTGCTAACATCGTTCAGTAGTACTTGGCCTTCAGGTAGCGCAACTAATAAAGCAACAGGAGAGTTACCAGACCATTCATTTGGAATTGCTGAAATTAAATAATCCATTCCATCGGCTAGGTTAACTGTGCCTGAATCGAATACGACATTCTTGTCACCGGATGCTGTAATTCTAATCTGGTAATCAGCAGTTGGTACGGTGAGTTGGTCACTATTATCCATATAGTTTGCTGATAATGTCGGCTCCATCATTGAGATGTCGGCCATTGGCGCTGTGACATAAATATCAACCAGTCCTACTGCTGGAGTGGCATGTAAAACTTGGACGCGGGCATTGCCGCTATCAATGGCACTTTCTTCATTAGCAATGAGCTTTAGCATTAACGTTTCATCACTGACATTACCTAATGCGACGGCGGTATATTCCATGTCTTCTGCTGTTGCTAGCTCAGCTTCAAGTACTGTTAATGTGCTGCCATCAGCAAGTTTTGCATCGACATTGATGGCATAAGTTGCCGTAGGTACTTCGAGTAAACCGCTAGACATAGCGTAATCGACATCAGACAGTAAAGCTGCACCATCAGCAGTAACATTGACCATTGGCGCGTCGCTGCCAGCATGAATAACGCGTACTTCAGCATAAGTGACAACTGGCGTTTCGACCTCTGCATCAGTGACTGTGTCATCGTCATCATCTGAACAAGCAGTTAATCCAAACAGTGAAAAACATAGGGCAAGAGAGTAGATCCTTTTCATCGTTCTTTCCTCGAATTTGTTTCTGTAAACGAATTATAAAATTGACTTTTTGATTACTGATTTCAGGCGCTGATTTCGAGGGGTAATACGGCAGTTGCTAATTTAGGATCATTTTTCGATTAATGAATTTTCACAAAAAGTTGGTTCAAGATCATTTTGATATTGAGTGTAATTAACATCGACACTTAATCGATTTGGCTTTAATCTGTTGTCAGAATAGGGCTTTTAGGCAGTTTGCGGTGATTCAGACCTGCAGTAAAAAACAGCAAAATAAACAACAAAATTTTAAAGTGGTTTCGTTTAATTTATTTAATTTTATCGAGCCGCCAGCGGCTTATTATGACTTTGAAAATATCTATTCTCACCAGCAATGGCAGAAAAAATGTGCTTGGATTTGTGATTATTTAACTGAGCATCAACCAGATATTATTGGTTTTCAAGAAGTCTTTAGTCCTGATGCATTAAAGGCATTAATTGCGCCTTTGGGTTATCAGTATTTTGCCGCTTTGGATGAGCCGAGTTTAATCAGCGATTATGTCTATCAAGACCCTGTAGTTGCTATTGCGTCGAAATATCCCATTACTGAATCTGCGTTAGTGACTCCCGATGAAACCTTGTTTCCGTTAATGGGAATTGCTAATGATTTTAGTTTTAGCCGTAAACCGCTACGGGTAAAAATTGCATTAGCTGATTTTGGCGAATGCGAATGTTATGTGGTGCATTTAAAGTCAAAGCGAAGTGGCATGGGCGTCGAACGATTAGCTGATTCTGGCATGACAGGCGGCGCTGATATTATGGCTAGGCAAGCATTAGGAAGCTGGGCTTCAAACATGCAGCGGGGTAGCGAGGCGGCATTATTGTTTAATGAAATCGCTAAGCAACGGAGTCAGACACAATTACCTGTGCTACTCATGGGCGACTTTAATGACACCTTGCAAAGCACTGCGTTAGAGGCCTTTCGTGCCAATGGGAAACGTGTTTTTAGAAACGATATTATTGATCCTGAACTTAAAAAAATGAATGACCAAACTCTGGCGGATGCGTTTGCGCAATTTAGCTTATTCGACAGTTATGATTTATTTAAAACCGGTCAAAAGCTCAATGCTACCTTGGCTCAAGATGAGTATGAATCAGGTCTACATGAAGAGGACTCTGATATTGCCGAAGATGTGTTGCCGCCTGTTGACCCTTTAAAATATGCTCGCCAGTCAACTCACTATTTTGGTAATACAGGCTCGGTGTTGGATTACATATTAGCCTCATGTGAATTTGATGCATCACACCCAAGAAACCTGGCTGAAGTCAGTGATTATCAAACCCATGACCGACATCTTGTTAGGGCTGATTATGCAAGAGACAGTGATAGTACCGATCATGCTCCTGTGATGATGACATTTACATTGAGAAGTTAACCAAGCTATTTACTGTCATTACTTCCTGTCATTACTTCCTGTTATTACTTCCTGTTATTAATTGCTGGTTTAAAACAAAAAATGCCGCTTCATTTCATGAAGCGGCATTGGTGAACTCTACATTTTAAAATGTAGAGTTCACTTGCATATATGTGTGAATTAGTGAGTTAACATTTCGCTGATTTTGACACAGCGTTGCTCTTTTTGACGGGTTTCTAATAATGCTCTACGGGTCATTTTCGACAAGCCTGTTTCGGTATCTAACACCTGATTAATCGCGGCGATATTGGCATTGGTACATGCGGTTGGAATTAACCTACGATTATAAGCTCGCATAAATACAGGTCCCTTTTTATCGACTTCTGCAATATTGGCTAAACGCTGCTCTGCTGTCGCTGCACTTAATAACTTTTGCTCACTTGGGTATAGGTAATTCATCGCTACGCGCAGTTTTGAAAATGGCATGTCAGTGTCATTTTCAATGGTATGGAGCCACTGACGTTTTGATCTTGCTTGAGGTCGAATGACTTCAGCGGCTATTGCAGATTTCTGGCCTGAATCTGATAAGTCGCGATGTTTTTCTTCAATGGCAATAAGGCCACTTTGTGGATAATCATATTGATTGAGTTTGATAATGATTTTCCAGCGTAAATCTTGGCTGATATTTAAGCCTGTAATCGTCGCGTTGCCTTCCAGTAGATCGGCGAGGTGATCCAATGCGTGCTGACTACTCGCTAAGCTAACATAGGCATCAAACCAGCGACGCTGGAAGTCAGCATTGTCACGATGTTCCATTGCCATGCGTAAGCTCATTTGAGTCAGAGCCTTACCAACTTTGACTGCATACGCTTTATGATTCGGCGCCATGCTGTCGAGGTAATACTGAGCCTGTTTTAAGTTACCGATGACTTGACCTAAGATAGTGTAGTCTTGTTCAAGCGGTGCATTGACTAGTGCGACATTGATGTATTGTTTAAGAGAGGTTTTACCGTCACTGACACTGTCCCACATGCTTTGCCACAACATTGAACGTAGCAGTGGATCACTGACCTTACTCAGCTGCTGTTTGGCGGTTTCAAATGAGCGTTCGTCAAGTTCGACTTTCACATATCCCCAATCTTCAAAGTTTGGGTAAACCAAGTTAGGGCAATGGCTACCGATAAGTTCAGGCACTTCGGTTCGCTCGCCTTTGTATGTGACCGCAACTTTGGGGCCTTGATGGATTGAGTAACGGGTTGCATCAAATAATGCCACTTGTACACGTTGTTCGCGTAATGTCGGTAATGCATCACTTGGCGCAGTTTGAATTAACGCAAATTCGCTGACTCTGTCATTGTCGCAGCTGTACTCAGCTTTTAAGGTGTTTACACCTGCTTGATACAACCAGTCTTGAGTCCACTGGGATAAATCACGCCCACTGGCTTGAGATAAACTACCAATAAAATCATCGAGTGTGGCGTTTTGATAACTGTACTTGGTTAGATATTGCTGCACACCTAGTTGAAAGGTGTCTTCGCCTAATAAATGCCTGAGTTGTTTCAGGGTGGATGCACCTTTTGAGTAGGTGATGGCGTCAATATTATCAAACGCATTCATGCTGGTAGGTACAGGCACTTCGATAGGATGAGTGGTGACTAAGCTATCCTGACGATAAGCACTTTGTTTACCAGTCGCATAAAACGTTCGCCAGGCATGACTAAACTCCGTTGCTTCGCTGGTGGCTAAGGTGCCCATGAAGGATGCAAAGCTTTCGTTAAGCCATAGGCCATTCCACCATTTCATTGTGACTAAGTCACCAAACCATTGGTGCGCCATCTCGTGCATGATAACACCAGCTAAGCGCTGTCGCTGGGCTGCCGTCATCGTGTCTTTATACATGAAACGGTTTTCTGCAAAAGTAATGGCGCCTGCATTTTCCATCGCGCCATATAAAAAATCAGGGACTAACAGTTGGTCGTATTTTTTAAATGGGTAGTCGATACCAAAATAATCATCAAAGAATGTTAGGCCTTGCTTGGTGTAGGTGAACCAGTCTTCAGCGGTGACTTGTTCGGCAACCGATTGACGGGCAAATAAGCGCATTGGGTATTTGCCGCTGTTGTCTTCCCAAACATGATAAGGCCCCGCATGCATCGAGAAGTTGTAAGGGCTAAGCTTAGGCGTGACTGGAAATGTCCATAGATTGCTATCAGCTTGCTCTTCAATGTTACTCTCGCGCATGGTGCTAATGACGCTCCAATCTTTAGGGGCGTTAACTGTGATTTGATAAGTGGCTTTTAAGTCGGGCTGATCAAATACGGCAAACATTTGCTGAGCGGCAGCTGGCTCGAAATGAGAGTACAAGTACACCTTGTCATCAACAGGATCGACAAAACGATGTAAGCCTTCGCCATTGGTGCTATGTTCGCGGCTGTATTCGACTTCAATGGTATTTTTACCATTGCTGAGTAACTGCGAATTGATACTGATATAAGCATCGTTATAATTCGGGTAAATGCCTTTACCATTAATGGTGAGCTTGCTAATTGTGGCTTGATTCAAGTCAAGTGTCAGCGGCTCTTTATTGCTGCTAAGGTTGAAATCTACTTTAGTGATAGCACTAAAATGACTTTCGCCAGTAAGATTAAAACTCAGCTGATAATTCACTTCTGAGACGACATTAGAGCGAGCCATTGCTTGGGCTTCGCTGATATTGGCACTGCCATCACGTTCTGTTGCAATAATTTGGGGAGTGCTATTACAAGCAAATAAGCTTGCGCAAGCAAGCGCGACGATAGACGACTTAAACAGGTTCACAATTTCTTCCCTAAATATTTATTATTGTTTTTTGGAACTAGCGTTTTATTCAATGACTATTGTTTACAGTTGTAAAAAAGCCGACTCTAAGTCGGCTAATTAAAGTTTATCAGAGGCTTATAAGCCTAAGAAAGACTTAGATTTAACTTTACGGATTTCTTTTTCATCAGACCATTCGATTAGGCCTGTTTCTAAGTCCATAAGACGCATGGTCATTTTGTAGTATACGTCTTTTGTGCTGCCATCTTGCTTGACGATGCTAGATAAGTTGCCGTACAGCATGTACTGGGCACCGACTTGACGACCGAATTTAATCGCAGTAGACGGGTCAACCATACCAGCATTGTTTTGGTAGTCTAGTTGCTTACGCACTGAGTCAACTTTAGTCATATCGATAAAGCGGAATTTACCTGAACGTAATAATTTATTGCTGATGGTATCAGTGACGGATTCTGTATCGATATGCTCAGAGGTTTTGTTTTTGATTTTATCAACAAAGATAATTGGGCGATCGTTCTGTGTCATGACGATGACAGGCGGGAACGTCAGCATGCTATCAACCATTTTTGCAGCAATGGCTTGTAAATCAGTTGAACCGAAGTTTTCATTAACGGTTTCTACTTCGGTTGCATCGCCATATTCAACCTTAGATTGACAAGCTGATAGCCCGATTACAGCGGCTAAAACAAAAATCAGTTTAAAATGTTTCATAGTAAGTTCCATGTTGGATATGACTTATAAGTAGTCGAGTTAAATAAATAGTCGAGTTAAATAAATAGTTGAGTTAAATAATTATTGAATAAAAACGGGTTTGATTACCAGTCTCTATCACCCAAATTAATGTTGCCCGATTAGGTTGTACATCAATTTTGGCAGCAGGACTGTTGCCTAAACGGATTTGGTACTCGCCTGGTTCAGTATATTGGCGGGCGATTTGTGCCTGTCTTGGTAATGTCAGCCAGCTACGTCTGTCAGCTTGCTCGGTCACTACATTAAAAATCTGCATTAAAATTGCTGCTGCATCGGCTTCGTTATTACGGCGCTTACTGCCACTTTCAACACTGCGAGTCATTTCAGACTTAGTATAGACCCGCGCAGCTTGGCGTACCAAGGCTGCAGGTAAATCTTCTTTTAGTGCGTTAATAGCTAAGGCATCAATATTGGCAATTGGTTCCGCTTTTAATACGGTTCCGAGACCTTGGATAGTCGAAGGTTGAATCACTTGGCGGTGTGGCTGATATGTAGCCAGTGACACTGTTTGCCAATTACCATCAATAGTAAACGGAACGGTTAAGCTTTGTTTTTCAGGCACGAAGCCTTTTTCGACCACCATCACCACTTGGCCTTGGCCTTTTTTAGGTAAAATTGCATCTCCCCAACGACGTTTAAACTCATCGTATTGAGGCATAGACAATTGTTTAGCTAACCTGACTAGATCTTGCTGCAGGTATTTATTGTTTGGTGTGATTTGTGCCGCTTTACGGTAATCAATATAGGCATCATTGGGCTCGCCTAACAGTTCATGAAGCAGACCTGTTGTGTAATAGCTATATGCATTTAAAAAAGAACTGGTAACGGTGCCAGTGGCTTGATCTAGCTTATTGATTTCACTGTCGATAGTGCCGTTAGCCATTGCCCGTACCGATTTTTGCGATTTTTGATAGCGTGCCTGTTCACTGGCTTGTAGTTGATTACTTCGACGCACTTCGACTAATGCACCTTGTGCATCACCAGAAAACAGATAGTTAAATGCTTGATATTGATGAACCATGATCCGTTCATAACCTGGTCCACGGTAAGGTATTGCGTTGTCGTTTAACACTAAACTACTTGCGGTGGCAGTTAAGTCAGATGCGCTAATGGTTGCTCTGTCATCAAACGCTTTATAAGCCTGAATAGCCGCTTGATAGTAGGTTTTACTGGTTTCGAAATCGCCCGAAACCTGGGCGACGCGGCCCGCTTCTTGAGCATATAACAAGCCATCATTGGTATCGATTTCACCCGCTAACTCTGACAATTTAGCACTGGGTGTTGGGCTTGCAAGTTGCTGTTTAATCGGTGCGATCTGCGAAGGATAGTTTATCAATATGCTATTGTATGCACAGCCAGTAAGACTGAAACACAGTAGACCTATGCTAAGCAGTTTATTCATTCGACAGCACCTTGCGTGTGCTGATTTTGTTGATTTTGTTCAGTACTGATTTCTTGATTGCCAGTTTGTGATGCAGTTTGGTCAGCCATAGTTATCCGTTCAAGCAAAGTAATTCCCTGTAAATGATCAAATTCATGCTGAAAAATTCGGGCAACAAAATCACTCAGTTGCTGCTTGATAACCTCTCCGCTTAGAGATTGATACTGAACATTAATTGTTTTGTGCCTTAATACGTCAACACGCCGTTCAGCGATAGATAGACAACCCTCGCTCCCCAGCTCCATTTCATCTGAATAAGCAATAATACGTGGGTTAATCACAACGGTTGCCGAGGTTTCTGGTGCATTTGGATATCGGTCATTAGATCTTGAATGCATGATAAATATAGCTAAATCACTAAATACTTGCGGCGCAGCAATTCCGACACCATTTGCAGCTGTCATCGTGGCTATCATATTCTCAGTAAGCTGAACCAGAGCTGGATCAAATGATATGACTGCTTGTGCTTGACGATTCAAAATGGCTTCGCCAGATTGTGCTATTGTCATGATGTCACTTGCAGGCATAGCGTTCCTTAATGCTTCATTGATAGTGATTTATATAAGATAGCTTGTTGGTTTACTCGTCAGTGAATATAGCAAACATCACTTTAGTAAACATGCTTTAGCCAACACTTAATAATGCGGTGGCGGGGTTTCTTCTGATGCTGAAGCCATGTTGCTGGGCTCAATGGCTTGTAGCTTATTTAATATTAATGACATTTGGTGTTGTTGAAATGCCACTAAGTCATTTAATTTAATCACTTCTTGGTTAAGATCTTCAAGTGTTATCTCCTGAAAAGCGACTTTCATTTCTAGATCATCAATCTTTTGTTGCATGTCTTGCATTACTTCCTCTCATCGCCATAGAGTTGCGCATTACGATTATGGCAATGGCCCCCATGACTCAACTAAACCTTGATTACTGATACTCACAATCTGCTGTTGGGCATCACTTGCAATAGAGTATACAACGGCACCTCTATTTTGACTGTTTTTAGTTAGCTGAATTTGCCTGTTTGCCAGTTTTTTACCTGTTTGGGTTTGCCATAGAATAATTTCTTTCGATGGCGAGCCGGTTACTAGGATTTTATCTTGTTGAATAAAGCGTGCACTACTGAAAGTCATTTGACGACGATTAATGGCAAGAGTTGATAATACCTCGCCGGTATCGCTGTAATAAATCGCGCCGTTGCCTGTAATATCACTGGCAAAACTAAGTTGGCCGTTCTGGCTAAGGGTGACTTTGCCAATACGAGATTCAAGTTGCCATTGGTGAACCGGCTGACCCGTTTGCGCCTGCCACAGGATCACTGAGCCATCATTTGAGCCACTCAGCGCCAATTGCCCATTTGCTGAAATAGACACACTGGATACTCTTTCTTGGTGGCCTAAAAATTTGATCAGGCTTTTTTGTGGTGCAAAAGACATCACTGAGCCATCAACTAAACCGACTAAAGTTTGGGCATTATTAGCAATTGCCACCGATTGCGCTGAGGCAGGAAGTGACCACCAACCGATAGATTCACCAGTATTAACATCCCAAATCGCCAATGAGTCTGCGGTTAAGGTGGCAGCATATTGCGCGTTGGAAGAAAGGGCTGTGTCGAAAACATTATTGTCAGTGGACTGCGCATCACTGCCATGTTGCCAGCGAAATTTTAAGGCTTGTTTATTGAGGTTCCATAACTGAACACCATTGCTAGCCGTGCTCACTAAAGCAAGTTGACCATCTTCAGATAAGCTTGCGCTATAGCTTGAATCTTTAGTGACACTAAACACTTTTTCAGCCGCGGGTTGGCAACCCAAAAGGGAGCAGATACACAATATCAGCATAGTAAGTCGAAACATGAACTTGCTCCTGTAAAAGTTGTCTCAAAGGCAGTGTTATTATTCAGGCCATTGCAAAAAACACTTTATTTAGTATAAAGTGGCCAAATATATACAAATTTTTTACCTACAGGTTATTGTAACCGCTATAGGACGCTGAGGAAGCTTTAATGAAATCTATTTACAAATTATCGTTAGTTGCACTGGCTGTTGTTGGTCTTACTGCATGTAACCAAGAACAAGAAGTCGTGGCAAAGAAAGTTGAATTAACAACTGACGCGCAAAAAGAAGCTTACAGTGTTGGAGGCTCAATTGGCCGTTACATGGCTGGTCATATTACCGAGCAAGAAGACCTAGGTTTCGCTGTTGATCGTACGTTAGTGATTCAAGGATTTAGCGATGGTTTAGCTGATACTTTAGATCTTACAGAAGAAGAAATGCAAACTGTACTTCAAGGTCTTGATGTTAAATTAAATGAAAAACGTGCTGAACAAGCAGAGTTATTAGCAAGCCAAGCTGTTGAAGAAGGTAAGAAATTCCTTGAAACCAACAAAGCTAAAGAAGGCGTTGTTACGACTGAGTCTGGTTTACAGTACGAAGTGCTAGAAGCCGGTGAAGGCGAGACTCCTGTGGCAGAAGACACTGTTGAAGTACACTACAAAGGTACATTAATCGACGGTACTGAGTTTGATAGCTCATACAGCCGTGGCGAGCCTGCTAAGTTCCCTCTAAACCGCGTTATTCCTGGTTGGACTGAAGGTGTTCAATTAATGCCTATTGGTGCTAAATACAAGTTCGTTATCCCATCAGAATTAGCTTATGGCGAACGTGATACTGGTACTATTCCAGCTAACTCAACGTTAGTGTTTGAAGTTGAATTATTGTCTATCGAAAAAGCACAAGTTGAAGCAGCACCAGCTGCTCAGTAATGTGTTGATGCTGTGTTTGTAGCAGCTATCGATTAAAAAGGACGCTATATGCGTCCTTTTTTGTGGGCAAAGGTTAACTGTAAACAAAATTTAATAAAATTATTTATGCAGATTTTATAACCATTTCCAGCGGTAAAATAACCACATTTGAATAGCGACGAGTAGAATTAACCCACCAGAGAACATAGCAAAAGCCCATGTGTTTTCGGTTCCGGGAATACCGCCAATATTCACACCAAGCAATCCGGTTAAAAACCCAAGCGGCAGGAAAATTGCCGATATCAGTGATAGAAAATACAAGCGCTTGTTAAGTTGCTCAGCCTGCTGAGACTGAAGTTGCTCTTGAGTGACGCTAGCGCGATCGCGAACAGCATCTAAGTCTTCTATGACCCTGATTAACGTTTCGTTTATTTCGCGTATACGCAGTTTATGTTCAGAATTGAACAACACATGTCCATCGTTTAATAGTCGAGATAAGGCATCCCGTTGAGGTGAAAAATAGCGCCTTAACGTGACTGTTTGTTTTCTAAGTTCAGCAATATCAGAGCGAAGCGACGAACTTATTGGTGCAGTAATTTGGTCATCAAGATCATCTAATTGATCTTCGAGATTATGTATTAGCTCCATTTTTCGGTGCGTTAAACGTTCACAAAGTGATACTAAAAAGTCAGCACTAGAATCAATACTGTTAGGTTTACTGATAATTTGTTCCGCGATGTCTTTTACTGACTGAAGTTGACGCTCACAGGTTGAAACTATTCGATGTTGCTGGGCAAAAATACGCATTGATACCATGTCTTCAGGTGAAGAATTAGGATTTAGGTTAATGCCGCGTAAAACCATTAATACCCCATCTTGAGAGCTTAATGAGCGTGGACGAGTATGCTCCGCTAATAAGGTATCAGTTTCCGTTTGCGGCAGTTGGGCATCGATAACCCATTGTTTTGCTTCTTCATCGCTGTAGCGTAAATGCACCCATAATAATCCGTCTTCAGGTTGCCATTGATTAAGTTCTGATGGCGTGATGCTCTGACCTGCATTAGGGCCCGATAAGAGTAAGCAATAAATAAAACCTGTATCCATATAAGTCCTGACTCGCGATGATGAACGTGTACTGTGATTTGTCGTGCTGAATGTAAGATTAAGTGTTGAATGTATAGGCAATAGTAGCACTGAATATAAAAATGACGGATTTTTTATTCATCTGCAACATTTTCATTATTTACGCGTTGTGACTGCGCAGTTTTAGCTAACATCAGTTAAAATAAGATCAAAGCCTAATGTTGAGTTTTATCATGGAATACGAGTTTCGCCGTAACAGTTTAGACGGCACTTTATTTGCTGAATTTAGTATGGAACATGCCATTCTTGGTCGCTTTTTTGCCGAGCGATTGGGTAATGATATTGAGCAGTGCAATAATATTATTAAGCAAATTGAGATTATTAGGGCTAATAAGCAAAATGATTGGCTAATGCATAGTCGTGATTTAGCCTTGTTGATCGACAGTGAACAAGTCAGAGTGTTCGCAATTGCTATCGACTTTGATGAAGATTTTGATTTGGAAGAGTCGATGAGCATGTACGATTCAGAGTCTGAAGCTTATTGTGGTCTAGAGGATTTTGAGACGGCACTTAAAAGCTGGATGGAGTTCATCCTTAAGCGTTAAGAGCTAAATGTTAAGAACTAAGCGTTAAGTTAACTGTTAATCTTGGCTGTTCAGTCTTAGTGTTTACAAACAAATGCTCGTGATTGCAGAAATTAAAAAGGCGCCTCTATTATGAGTCGCCTTTTTTAAATCAGTCAAAAATAAACTAGTGGTTTAAATATCTCACTGCCATTTCTGTTCGCGATTTTGCGTTTGCTTTACGGAGTAAATTTTTCACATGAACTTTCACCGTACCTTCACTGATATGTAAATCTTCAGCGACGACACGATTACTCTTACCTTCAGCTAACTCTTTTAAAATCTGCAACTCACGAGGGGTTAATGATGCAATCCAAGTTTCATCATTATCAGCATTTTTCAGCTCATAGATGTACTCTTCAACTTCATCACTAATAACGCGATGGCCAAGCATGGCTTTTTTCAGTTGCTCCAGTAATAAATCTGGCTCAGTGTCTTTAAGAAGATAACCATCTGCACCGGCTCGAAGTAAACGAATCACGTCTTGCTTCGCATCAGAAACGGTTAGAATAACAATCCTTGCGGTGACGCCTTCTTGGCGCATGGCATTCAAAGTATCTAGGCCAGACATGCCTTTCATGTTCAAATCGAGCAAGATAATATCTGGCTCATCTTCACCAATCGCAGTCAGTGCGTCTAACCCCGTTCCTGCTTCACCAAACAGTCTAAAGTCACTATCTGAAGTTATTAACTGACAAATACCACGTCGAAGTAGCGGGTGGTCATCTACTACTAATACTGAATAAGGTTTACCCATTTAAAGGCTCCTGCTGGGGTGGAAATACGAGGGAGACAGTTGTGCCGCCCTGCGGATTATTATCAAACTTGACAGTGCCATGCAGTTTCGTTGCACGCTCGTACATTATTCCGAGACCAAAATGCTGATCGCGTTCTTTTAAATGCGACACGCCAATGCCATCGTCCTTGATATTGATATGTATCATATCAGAATTTGCCAAAAAACAATCAATTTCTATGCGTGAAGGTTTTGCATGTTTAATTGCATTGATTGTTGCCTCGCGAGTGAGTTGCAATACATGAATGTGTTGCTTGGCAGCGAGTAAATGCGGTGATAACTGGTAATTTAGCTCAATAATGATCCCTGTCTGTTTACGAAGTTGCGCTAACATCACTTCAATGGCTTGACCTAAGTTAGGATCTTTAATGGTTAACCTGAATGTAGACAGTAACTCCCTAAGCTGGCCATAAGCAGTGCTGACGCCATCATTAATGTCCACTAGCTGGGTCTGCACATCTTCAGTCATGCAATTAGGCTCAATTTTTTTGCGCAATAAGCTGACTTGGATTTTGAGATATGAAAGTAGCTGACCTAAAGAATCATGCAGCTCTCTGGCAATGACGGCACGTTCTTCCATTAACGCGAGTTGCTGTCTTTCTTCTGTGGCATTGTGGATAACAATGGAACGAGTCAGCATCATGGCGAAATTGACAAATAACATGTTGTTAAGTGGTTTGAGAGATACCACCTCAATATAACCGAGATTTTTATCTTCTAGTTGTAAGTTGAACTTAACTGGCTTGACCTCTGTATGTGCATTAGAGTCTTGTACCTCAGGGTCTAACCAGCCATTATCTGCTTCAATACTATCAATGGTTTCGTCATCGTGTTCAATCACTAAACGAACATAATCTAATGCTTCAAAGTCTTTGAGCTGAGTAAGTGCAGTGCTGAGTGCTTTATAGTCGAGGCTATCGGCGTGTAATCTGATGAGATTGTCATACAAAAAACTTAGCTCGTTGTTTGCTCGTGTCAGTGCGATGGTCTTTTCATTGACCTGGCCTTCTAAATCTTGATAAAGGGTATCGAGCTCTGATGCGGTTTTCTTAAAGGCTTCTCCGAGTGCATGCAGCTCCATATATTCTGTTTGTGGTACATCAACTTTGAATTTACCTTTCGAAATAGAGTTAGCGACATCCATCAATTGGAGTATAGGCTGTACCATTCTCTTGCGGGTATAACGTGTCGCAGCGATGGCGACAATTAACATTAAGAATAAACCAATGATTTGACCAATCACCAATATCCGCAGTTTTAGTGCAGCAAAACGCTCCATTTCCAACACTAATATATCTATGGTATCAACAAAGTCTTTTAAAGAGTCACTGTACTCTTGACGCTGATGATTCTCGATGAAAAAGCGCATTTGCTCCCACTTATCCACCACCAACAGATATTGCTGAGATAATGCATCAGGACTGTACCAGGTTAATGAACGCTCTAACGCCTCAGAATGCAGAGTCGTTTCAAACTGATTTATCTTTTCTTGCAGCAGTTGTTCATCACGCTCTAAATACAGTTTTAAACGATAACTTTGCATACGCAATGAGCCCGAAGCGTTGATGGCTCTGGCGTCACCAATACTGAAACTTAGATTGATAATTGAATACACAGCTAAGCTGGAAGAAATGAAAATTAAGACTAACATTAGTCTTAGAATAGTGGAGGTGAGACTGCCTCTTTTAATCATTTGGTATCCAACTTAAGTCTGTTTTAACGGGAATTTTAAGCAATATTTTACATTAGAGATTACTGTAATATATTAACAAGTATTCAAAAGTGTGATGTACAACATATTAACATATTGATCTAGCGCAAGCTTATTGCCCAATACTCATAAAGGGGTATTCTTAATTTAACCTTAAATGGATAAGTTTGTTCATGGAGATGTCGTGAATATTTAAAATAAAATGTAACACGGAGATGAACGGTGATGAAAATGAAAGCAAAAGTTGTTGCGCTTAGTGCGTTGATGGCAACCAGTTTTATGATGACTAGTGCGATGGCTAGTGATAAAACTGAACCAAGAAATGAAGTATATAAAGATAAGTATAAATTGCAATATGAAACTTGGCATGCGACATCAGAAAGCGATGAAATCGTAGATGTGTTAGCAGAAGATCCAAATCTGGTTGTGTTATGGGCAGGTTACGGTTTTGCTAAGGATTATAATAAGGCACGTGGTCACCACTACACAGTGACTGACTTGCGTAATACATTACGTACTGGCGCACCAACTGGACCAGATGATGGCCCAATGCCTATGGCATGTTGGAGCTGTAAAAGCCCAGATGTACCTCGTATGATCGAAGAGCAAGGCGAAGACGGTTACTTTAAAGGTAAATGGTCTAAAGGCGGAGCTGAAATCGTTAACTCTTTAGGTTGTGGCGATTGTCATGAAAAAGGTTCACCAAAATTACGTATTTCTCGTCCATATGTTGATCGCGCTTTAGAAGCTATCGATAAGCCATTTGATAAAGCGTCTCGTAAAGACAAGCAGTCTATGGTTTGTGGTCAATGTCACGTTGAATACTACTTCGAGAAAACTGAAGACCGTAAAGGTTACGTGAAATTCCCATGGGACAACGGCACAACTGTTGAAGAAATGGAAGTTTACTATGATGCAATCAACTTTGCTGATTGGACTCACGCGATTTCTAAAACGCCTATGCTAAAAGCACAACACCCTGGTTATGAAACTTGGATGCTAGGTATGCACGGTAAAAACAACGTAAGTTGTACTGACTGTCATATGCCACGTGTTGCTAAAGCAAATGGTAAAGGTAAATTCACTGACCATAAAGTGGGTAACCCTTTCGATCGTTTCGACGAAACTTGTGCAACTTGTCATGAAGGTAAAACGAAAGAATTCATGATGGAAGTGACTCACGAGAATCAAAAGAACGTGACTGAAATTAAGCTAAGAGCTGAAACTCAACTTGTACATGCTCACTTCGAAGCTGGCGCAGCTTGGGAAGCAGGTGCAACTGAAGCTGAAATGAAGCCTATCCTAATGGATATTCGTCACAGTCAGTGGCGCTGGGATTACGCTACAGCATCTCACGGTGTTGCAGCTCATGCTCCAGCAGAAGCGTTACGCATCTTAGGTGGCGCAGTTGATAAAGCAGCTAATGCACGTATCAAACTGGCTCAACTACTTGCAGCTAAAGGCGTGAAAATGCCAATCGCTATCCCTGATATCTCTACTAAAGAGAAAGCGCAGGAAGCATTAGGTATGGACATGGATAAGATGAATGCTGATAAGCAAAGATTCTTAAAAGAACTTGCTCCTAAGTGGGATGCTGAAGCTGAAAAGCGTGAAGCGACTTACTAAATAAGTTTGCTCCTTTAAAAATATCTCTATTAAAAGCCCTCATTTGAGGGCTTTTTTATTGGTTATTTATTGATTCAGGGGGGAGTTATTCAGATAGTTTTGACTTCATTTGTGGCTGAGGTAATGATAAATACTCAATCAATTGGCAATTTAACCATTAAGGAATGAGTTATGGGTATGGAACAGCAGGCGGTTGAAATCGTTGAAACAAATAAACCTGTTATTTTACAAGGCGGCTGTTTATGTGGCGCAGTGCGATATCAGCTATCTGCCAAGCCATTTGATGCCGATTATTGCCATTGCAAGCAGTGCCAAAAATCGTCTGGTGCCGTATTTCAAGTATGGATGGATTTTAAACGCGAGCAAGTAACCTGGCTTAAAGGCGAGGTGAGCGAATTTGAATCTTCAGATAATGTTCGTCGTGGTTTTTGCAAGCAATGCGGTTGCACATTAAGTTATCGGGATACGCGCTACCCTGATTACTTCACACTGACCATTGGTTCTTTAGATGAGCCGAGCTTAATTAAACCTAACTATCATATCTATACATCAAACCAAGTGAAGTGGTTATCGATTACTGATGACTGCGAACGTTATCAGCAAGAAAGAACTTCGTAGCCTGTGGCGTCAGTTTTCTTATTTGTTAGTCGTGCGCTGAAATCAATTGTACTTGCCAGCTTGGTAGTTTTTGTCGAATATCTGCGCTGATTTTATCTGCGTCGCCACGGATGACGACTGTGGGGGGATGGGATAAAACATGATTCGAGATTTGTAAAAACTGTGCTGGGGTAAGCTGGCTTATTGCGTTGACTTTCTGTTGCGCTTGCTGAGTTGTTTTGCCTGATAAAATATTACGTATGTAATTACTTTCTTTACCAAAAGTCGTGTCCAATGCCAGTTGTTGCTGTCCAATTAAATAGGTCGAGACTGCATTTAACTCAGCTTGACTAACAGTGCTTTCGGTCAGTAGCTGAGTATGGTCAAGTATGCCTTTAATAAAGGCCCCTGAGTTTTCTAGTGCTGTGCTGCCATAAAAATATAAATACTGACTAAGTGGTGCATCAACACAGCGGCCGTATATCCCATAGGTTAATCCGCGGGTTTCACGTAAATCGTAGAATAATCTGCCGCTGTAACTTCTACCTAATAATGGTGCGATGGTTTTACAACCTACACTATTATTCGTTGCCGTTTGTTGGTGGTGATTCAATAAGTTGTTCGCATTTTCGCTAACAAAGCCTACTCTCACCTGTGTTTGCACTGTATCTGGGGCATCAATGAGATAAATAGTGGCTGTGGGAGTTATTTGATCTTTGGGAGTAACCTCAGCGGTTAAAGTTTTTGTATTATGGGCTGTGTTGCTAGCTGTGTTGCTGGCTGTGTAACTGGCTTTGTTATTCAACATGCTATCACTGGTACTGGAGTCATGTAGTAGCCAGAGAGGTAAACTGTCATTAATCGTTTTGCTATGCAGGTTTTCAGCTGTTTCACGTTCGATTAGAGGCTGATTCAAAGGCTTTTGCGAATCATGATTAAATGAATTTTCTACATCATTAGTAAACAAATGCCATTGCAATCGCTCACGGGTAGTAAGTTGTAAGTGCTGCAATTGCTTAAAACCTGCTTCGGTGTTTTCAAGAGAGTCTACTAATCCCTGGCTGTCGAGACTTACATTATAAGGATGCTGTGGGCCGAGTAATTGACTGCGAAAGACTTTATCGATTTCTGAACCTGTGAATGCACCAATGTGTTTATTGAGTTTTAAGTTTCTTTGTACTGTTTCAATATTGAGATTAGTTAACGCATTTTCATCCCAAAACGCCCAAACTAATGATTGCATTTCATTAAATGGCGCAGCGCATTGCATTGTAATAGCGATACTATGCAAGCTGGCTCTAAAACGGATGCTGTCATAGCAGGCGGCAATATCTGGCTTATGTTGCTGTTGGTTTGCTAGCTCTTTACGGCGTTGAGAAAATGCTTCGATAAGCACATCAGGGTTTTCAAGCGATGCACTAGGTGATATCCCAATAAAATAAACTCGATTGAGTTTTGGTTGGCTTACAGCATCTTCTTGATTAACAGCCCATTGGTGAATTGATAGTTTGTCATTGATATTAATACTATTTGGTTCATTAAAAACTTGCGTACTGGTATTTCCCTCCTTGTTATTATCTCTGATTAAAGGCGTCGATAATGATGGCAGTTTAGGGACGTTGTCTAATTCAGCAAACTGAGGCACTTTAGGCGGTTGTGACTCAGTAAAAATGACAGGGGAGTGCTGGCAACCTAATAACAAAAAGCTAGTTAAGATGATTAATAGGCTCAAGTGATAAGTTCTCATTATAGCGCCCATCTTTCTAGTTTCTCTGAAAACCCTTGAGGTAAGATTTCAAGTAACCCTTTCCCCCAGCGAATATACCAAGGCGGCAATAAATCGACTCGCACTGCTTTATCAATAAAGTATTCTTGAGTGACCCGCTGAATATCAGCTGAAGTGACGGCTTCGGTTCGGCGCCATGGCTGAGTTAATGGAAAGGATTTATCACGCTTAGAGGTGTTCGATAGGTATTTTGCTAAGGTCTGACTGTTTGATAATTGCTGGTTAATATCATTGAGTGAAACGGTTTTTAACGTGCATAAAGCTTGGTCGTTGAGGCCGTTTTCTATGACTTGACTAAATAGTGATTCAACCAAATTTTGTAGTTCATCTAAAGAGGTGTTTGCTCTAGGGACGAGGACAAGGTTAGTGACACCGTGATTTTCCATGGTCAATGGGATTGAGTAGCTGAGCATTTGTGGTGGGTTTTCTAATGTGTTGGCTGCGAGCGCACTTTTGAGATTTTTAAACAAGTGGCTTTGTAAAAGGCTTACAGCTTCAAAGTCAGGGTGCTGTCTGCCGACAGTGTGCCATGCCATTAATAATGCAGGCCAAGGGCCTCGCTTATCAATGATTTCAGTTTTAGTGGCTGTTGGAGTTACTGATACGGCAGAAAACTCGTCTAGGTTGTGTTGAGGTGCTTGCCAATCAGCAAAATATTGTTTGATGGTATTTGTGCTATCAATATCAATCTTGCCTACTAAGGATAGCTGCATCGCATCGGGGCGATAATAACGCTGGTGAAATTGTTCAAGTTCGGCTGCGGTTGCACTTGTCACATCCGCTTTACTGCCAATGATGGCATGAGCATACGGGCTGCCAGCGACTTGGGAAAGTAAATACTCCATTGCAGGTCGAAGATAAGGTTGATTATCTATGCTAGTGGCCATTTCCTCTAGCACTGCACCTTGTTGGTTTTTAACTGTGGTTTCAGATAGTACAGGACGGATAAACCTGTCAGCTTCAAGAAATAAACTCAACTCTAATGCTTGCGCGGGGACAGTGACATAGTAATTGGTATAGTCAAAATGTGTGCTGGCATTAAAGCGGGCCCCAATGGCGCTCATTTGCTGAGGGTAACTTTCGTTAGGGGCGTTTTCGCTGCCTTTGAATAGCAGGTGCTCAAACAAATGCGCATATCCTGTTTGCCCAGCTATTTCGTTACGTGAACCTACGTTAAATTGACTTGCAATAGCGACAGTTGATTGCTGCGGTCTATTTAGCTGTCTGACGATTAAGCCATTATCCAACTCAGTGAGGCTAATTTGATGTTCAATTTGACTAAGTTGATTAAATTGGCTGGAAAGCTTGCATTGAGACGCGGCCAGATTGAGTGGCATTAATCCCATGGTTAGTGAAAACAAACAGGTAAGCATTAATGCTAAAGTGAGGGTTTTATCTTTAACTCCCATCAACAGCTGAGATGTATTCTGCTTGATACCAGTTTTCAATCTATCACCATGAGTAAACTAACAATGGCTTTTTAGATTACTGATTTGTGGTGCGTTACTCAAGTTGGAATATGCAGGTTAGCGTTGAGGAGATGCCTAACCTCAATCAAATCTGATTGAGGTTAGATTGAGGCTTTAATGGAAAGAGTTACTCTGAATCCGCTGGCGCAGCGTCTTCATCTAATTGCGCATGTTGAATGCTGTTAATGCGAGTAGGCATCCCGGTTCTTTGCTCTAATAAACGCTTTAAAGTAAATGAGTCGGTTTCAGCATGAGCCACAATAGAGGTGATTTTCTTATCTAGCGTTAACGGTAATTGCTCAGATGACTCAAATTGCTCAATGGTTTCTGATAAAGGTTGGTGAACCTCTAAGTAACGATTACCGTCAGGCTCAATGGTGGCCTTAATTGGTTGATTTACGAACTCGACTCTGGTGCCAACGGGCACTGAATTAAATAGGTGCTCAATATCTTCATCGCGTAATCTCACACAACCTTGACTGACTCGAAGGCCAATACCAAAAGAGGCATTCGTTCCATGTACGGCAAAATAGTTACCTACATAAAGTGCGAATAACCCCATTGGATTATCAGGGCCAGCAGGCCATACATCAGGAAGCTCTACACCTTTATCGGCATAAATTTTTCGAGTGTTTTGCGTCGGAGTCCAAGTCGGATTGGCGCGCTTTCGATACACTTGAGTGACCCAGTTTTCTGGGGTGTCACGGCCAACCTGTCCGATACCAATGGGTAACACTTCTACAGTGTTTTTACCCTTTGGATAATAATATAAACGCATCTCAGCGCTGTTGATTACAATGCCTTTGCGAGGGGTATCGGGCAAAATAAGCTGGTGAGGAATGACTAAGGTACTGCCGGGTTTCGGTAGGTAAGGGTCAACACCAGGATTAGCTTCCATCATGTTGCTCAAGCCTAATTGGAATTCAGCAGCAATGGCTTCTAAAGTGAGCTTACCTTCAGGCACAATATAATATTGGTTTTCACCAATTAAGCGGCTGTCTTTAGCGGGCAAACGATATTCTACCGCGGCAGCGTTTAAGCTAGCCAAGAGGGTAGAAACAGCAATCAATGAAGCGCAAAACGACTTTAACATAAGGGCGATGTGTTCCTAATTATTGGTTTAGTAACTTAACAATGTAACAAGGCGTCCATATAAGTATTTGCCAAAGCGATTAGAAATCCGTATCTAAATCATCACTCAGCGTAGAGATCTTGCTGAGTCATTTGTTGAAGCGATTAAGTTTGGCATCCTTGATCATTTCTTAATTGATTTCAAGTTGCCGATACACTTTATTAGCGTTTTCTCAATTGCTTGTTGAAATAGGTGACCGAGTTTAGCCACCTTTTATTTTCATTTTTGACGGTTAAAGTACTACTTAGTCAGTTTGCTGATTCAATTAAACTGCTTTTAATGCAGCATTTATTCGTATAGCGATGGTGTCTCTTTGGTTGGCCGAGTTTTAAATCGTCTATGTAGCCACATATATTGAGGACGATTTTTATCAATAATCGTTTCAATTATTTTATTGCCACGAATGGCGTCAGCGAGTTCATTTTCACCTGGGAAGTTATCCAATGGCGGCATAATCTCCATATGGTAACCATCATCATTACTATTGCGTTCGACAAAAAATGGCAGCACTTTAGCGCGGCCAAGTTTCGCAAGAGTGGTAGCGCCGGTAATAGTTGCAGCATCTGGTACAGCATATAAAGGAATAAATACCGCACTTGAACGGCCAAAATCTTGGTCTGCGGTATACCAAATCACATCAGGATTTCTCAAGCTTCTTACCATATTACGCAGGTCACGTTTAGGCACTAATCCTTTATTTGAACGCAGACGTCCATTCACCTGTAGGTATTCCATCACAGGGTTATCGTGGGGGCGGTATACACCAATTCCAGGTTGGAATTGACCAAACATTCTTGCGCCCATCTCTAGTGGCAAGCAATGCACGGCAAAGAGAATAACGCCATGGCCACTATCAAGCGTGGCAGTGACATGTTGATCGCCTTTCATGGTCATATGACGCTGTATTTTATCGTTAGACCACCACCATGCATTGATAGTATCGAAAATGGCTTTACCCGTTTCTTCAAAATTCTGTTTGAGTAGAGTATCTCTTTCTTGTTGTGGCATATCAGGAAAGCAAAGCTGTAAGTTACGTTCAGCTGTGTGCTTTCGCTTTGCAGCAAATCTGAGTACTAATCGACCCAGTCCTGCGCCCATTTTCATTTGCCAGCGTAAAGGTAATAATTGGGTAAGTCTCATAAAACCAACACCTAACCATAACGGCCAATGTTTTGGGTGTAATAAATGAGAACCAAATTCCGCTTTTTCTACCACGTGTAACTCACCCCAAATTCAAAATTAGTTGCTATTCTAACTTAATTTTATAGCAAAATTAGGTACAATCACCGTTTAATGTCAGCAAAAAGAAAAAGTTTATTATGAAGGTATCTCTACCAGCATTCGAAAAAGCCCGTGTTTTAGTTGTCGGCGATGTCATGCTTGACCGATATTGGGTTGGCCCTACGGGTCGTATTTCTCCTGAAGCGCCTGTACCTGTAGTGAACATTAATGAAATTGAAGACCGTCCAGGTGGAGCAGCAAACGTAGCATTAAATATTGCAGCGTTAGGCGGCCAAATTCAGCTGGCGGGTATTGTTGGGGCAGACGAGACTGCTCAAGCACTGACTGTAGGGGTTCAAGCACAAGGGGTTGAGCCTCGCTGGTTAACTGTGGCTGATAAGCCAACGATTACTAAGTTACGTGTGTTTTCCCGTAACCAGCAGTTAATCCGGTTAGATTTTGAAGAAAAATATGCCAAAGCTGACAGTGAAAACTTATTCAGTAGTAGTGAAGCTATTTTAGATGATGTCGATGTTCTCGTGCTTTCTGATTACGCCAAAGGTGCTATCGATACTCCTGTTGAGTTTATTGCCAAAGCACGTGCTAAAGGTGTCACTGTGTTAGTTGACCCTAAAGGCACTGACTTTGCTCGTTACCGCGGTGCATCTTTATTGACACCAAACATGAGTGAGTTTGAAGCTGTTGTTGGTACGGTAACAGACGAAGCAGATTTAATCGCTAAAGCAAAACAGCTGATTAAAGAACATAATTTTGATGCCATGCTGGTCACTCGCTCTGAAAAAGGCATGACGCTTATCAGCCAAGATGAAGCTGAGCTGCACATTCCGACTGTGGCGCGTGAAGTTTACGATGTCACAGGTGCTGGCGATACTGTTATATCTGCGCTAGCTACCTCGTTAGCTGCAGGAAGTACGATGGCGCAGGCCTGTTCTATTGCAAACATCGCTGCAGGTGTGGTTGTTGCTAAGTTAGGTACCGCCACTGTTAGTCGCATTGAGTTAATTGAAGCGCTTGCGTTAAATCAAGGCGAGTCAGGTTTCGGTGTCGTCACTGAAGATCAACTGGCTTATGCACTTGAGCAAGCACGGTTACGCGGTGAGAAAGTCGTAATGACCAATGGTTGTTTTGATATTTTACATGCAGGACATGTGAGTTATTTACAACAAGCAAAAGCCTTAGGGGATCGCTTAATCGTTGCAGTAAATGACGATGCTTCAGTGAAACGACTTAAAGGTGAAGGAAGACCCGTAAATCAAGAAGATCGCCGCATGGCTGTGCTAGCTGGTTTAGCGTCTGTCGATTGGGTTATTCCTTTCAGTGAAGATACTCCGCAACGCGTTATTAGCCGTTTATTACCAGATTCGTTGGTGAAGGGCGGTGACTACAAAGTCGAAGAAGTGGCTGGTGGTACTGAAGTGATGGCTGCTGGTGGTAAGGTTGAAATTCTTGGCTTTGAAGATGGCGTATCTACCACGGCAATAATTGAAAATATTATGGCTAAAAAATAGTGTTAAAACCGGCACTGCTAGTTCTTATCAGTGCCGTTAGCGTTAGCCCATTGTTGTTGGCTAACGCTGACGCTAATTTTCATTCTGATTCAACTTCAACTTCAACTTCAACTTCAACACTTACGCCAACACAAAATTCAGTTCCAACGTCTTCATTAAATTCTACACCTGCGATAAATTCTTCTGAAGAAAGCGTGCAATCAAGTTTATACCCTCGTGAACCCATTGCAGAAAAAAGTGCACTTATTTGTCGGATATCAGATTATGCAAAGTGCCTTGCACAGCTTCCTGTAGCTGTAACTCGTCAGTTACCAAGTCATAATGATATTGCCAATAGTCTAGGTTTTAAAAGCGCAGTGGTATTTCCTGTTAATGATGAGAATGTGGCAGGTTTGATCGTCATTAATCGTGTTCTTCCTTTGGTATATCAAAATGTGGCGCTTAATGGACAGATTTACCAATTAGACTTAGCGCAACAGTCACAGTTAACTTTGTGGCACGAAATAGGCCACTTACAGAATATCGCTTTGCAAGGCAAAGGGTTACCAAGTGAACTAACAGCCTATGAACATGAATGGTTAGCTGATGTATACCTTGTTTGGCGTCTAGCGCAGTCGGATAGTTTAATTCTTGCTTGGCAACAGCTTCATCGACGTAATATGGCTGTGATTAACGACAGAGATAATATCAGTCACTGGAGCTCCCCACAGTTGTTATGGTTGCTGACTCATTATTCGTTAGAAGAAATAAAACAGTTTGAGCATTATAGTGACTTCATTAGCGCAATCTACCCACTCAGTCCGTCTATTGAAACCACTGAAATGAAAGAAATAGCGAGCCTTATTCAGCGCACATTTAATCGCGGAGTTATGCCGGTTTTACCCAATTATATGTTTTGGCGACAGGTTAGATTAATTGAAGTTTTACAGCCTACATTGTCGATATTAATGGGGGATGATAATGCAAATCAATGGCTCATTGAGCAGTTTGCTGAGGCACCTACCTACTTTGATGCTAAATATTGATGCTGAATAAAACAGCCTGTCATATCAATGATGACAGGCCTCGTATATATATTGTAGTTATGTTTAGTTATGTTTAGTACGAACTAAAAATGCCATTGCACGTAAACGGTGTTGTAATTACTGCCACCTTTAATGCGTCCAAAAGCAGAGCTGGTTTCAAAAATGCCTGAACGGTGATGAATGCTGTAGCCCAACCACGCATTTTGTAGAGGTGCATAGTTAAAGACATCACCAATGTTTACATCGAACGAGAAGTCTAAATAATTTAATAGTTTAGATGGACGATAATCTTTTTCATCAAGCTCACTACCTTCAATATAAGTGACTTCGGAAACATAAGATAATCCTTCTGCGACACCGATGCGGAAACGCCAACCTAAATCAAGGGTGTAAAACGCTTTTACCCCAATAACCCCTTCAGCTAGGTTGTCTTGTACTTCAGAGTCATGATGCCAAACACCACCCGCAGTAAAGTACAGATCAATAGGTAACGTAAATAAGCTGTCGGATAGCGGAATACCATAAAATAATGAGGTGAGCTGATTGTTATATCTGTCGCCTTTTGCATTCCCCGTTAGAATATCATTGAGGTTTGAAGGCGTTGCCCAGCCGTGAGCAACACGTAAAAATTCACCGCTTTCTGTAGGTACGGGATTGGTATTTGGGCGCTTAGCATCGGGATAAAAGCCAAAACCAAAGAAGGATTCAAATTGATATTGATTTTCAATGGTCGGTAAATCATAGATATCATTTTCAAGGCGAGTGACCCCGAAATTAGCTAATAAGTATAAATTGCTGGCCAAATGATAACGAGTATTTAAGCCAGCAGAAAAGGCAAGCCCTGCGCCAGGGTCTATCTGGTCAAAACCATAATAATGCTCATTAAAGGAGTTACTTTTCCACTGGAACTCTGCAAAAGGGTTTAATTGCCAGTCGCCAGCAGTCCAGTGATACTGGGTGCGGGTATAACCATAATAGCGTTTATTACCGTCACTCATAAAAGCAGCGTCAGCTTCTAAGCCCTCTTTTTGGAACCGATACTGGATACCAAAATCAAACGCATCAGATTGAGTTTCGTTTTGATATTCTTGTGGAATATCCACAAAACGAAAGCGACTGTAGATATTTACTTGGTGTTCATCATTCTTCCATAAATGTACACCACCTTCTAATCCGTCTAAAAAGAAATAGTCATTTTCAAACTCAATTAGTGGCATGACATCGGTGACGACATCGTCTTCGGTGGCATAGGGAATATCAGCACGGCGCATTCCAATGCCTACGCCCCATTTACTTGGAAAGTACTCTACGGTCTTATCAGTGTGTGTGCTTTCGCTTGTTTTGTTGCTTGCTAATGGTTCAACTTCTACATTTTCACTGGCGGTCACAGATAGTGGACAAATGCATAAAAAGAAAGGAATAAGCTTCGAATATTTAGACATAAACTTAACTACCAGTAATAAATAATTAACAATTGAGTAGGAAGTGTAAAGCGACTAAGTGTCAGGTTTTACAGTAACTTTGGAAGGATTATAGCATGGCATTTTTTTTAATATGACATAACCGCTGATTTTTATATCAAGTTGTTAACGTCTTTAATCAAATACAATTGCAGCTTAGCGGATGATTTGCGAAATGCTTTTTGGTTGTTGCCAAAAAGAGTAATTATGTTTCCCTGCTTGTTTGATCCCATACATGGCATTATCTGCTTGCTCGCAAACTTCAACAAAAAGATCTTTGCTAGTAAAACAGCTTATGCCAATACTGAGTCCAAGGGCGATATTTTTATCATCAATGGTTTGTGTTTGTTTAAAGTGACTGACCAGTGAACCTGCTAAAACACTTATTAATTTATACTCAGATATCGTGGTAATAATGACAAATTCATCACCACCAATTCTCGCAATCTTAGTTTTACTTTTGGGAAGTAAAGTCTCTGAGTAGTGCTGCAATACTTGGCTGATTTCAATCAGTGTCAAATCACCAAAACGATGACCAAAACGATCATTAACAGATTTAAAATTATCGACATCTATAAAGAGTAATGTACCAGAGTCAAACTTTGAGCTGCGCTGAAAGTCTTTGTAAACTTTCTCTGCTGCAGTGCGATTTAATAAGTCTGTTAATGGATCTCGATGTGCGAGTCGTGCTAAATCTAATTGGTAGCGCTTTTCTTGGGTGATATCGATGTGGGTTCCGAGAATTTTTAGCGGAGTACCATCTGTTGCATATTCAACTATCCTACCGCGATCTGAGACCCAACGGGTACTGCCATCTTTATGGATCATTCGGTGCACTGCTTGATAAACATCTTCTTGCCCATTAACGTGATCTTCAAATGCTTTAATGACCCAATCTTTATCTTCAGGGTGGAGGCTATTTTTCCAACTTTGCATATTGGCTGAATATTCTTCGCGGGTGTAACCTAACAATGAGCCCCATTCTTGATTATAAATACACAAGTCGCCTGTGGGCACATCTTGTTCCCACAAACACAACCCAGTGCCATCCAATGTTGCAGATAGCTGTTGCTGGATCTGTTTATTTTTTTGCTTTAGTGATTCATTTTCACTTTTAAGCTGAGCAATTTGTGCAGTTAGTGCTTCAATTTGAGAAGCGTTGATATCCATATTCGTCAATCATCCGAGTCATTAGGAAAAATAAACCAGCTAACATTTGTACGATTTTTAGACTTAATAGTCAATTATCATGACAATAGTCTAAATATTATCCATTAGAAAGCGTGAAAGATAAGGGAATGACGACAACCTGTCATTTAATTAAACTATTTTTTGTTCGATAAATGAACATGATGAAAATTAATCAGCTTGTTTAGCGAGTTATCGACAAGAAAAAAGGCCGCTTAGCGGCCTTTTCTATGAATATTGAGCATCAAGAGCGGATCAAGAGTGCATCAATTATTCAGCTTCTTTCAAGCTTTGTGTCAGTTCAACAATACCTTTTTTACCATCGCCGAATAACATTAATGTGTTATCCATGGCAAATAATGGGTTAGGCAAGCCTGCAAAACCTGGGCTTAAAGAACGTTTAATGACTACAACGGTTCTGGCTTTATCAACGTTCAGAATCGGCATGCCGTAAATTGGGCTGCCTTTATCTTCACGTGCCATTGGGTTAGTAACATCATTGGCGCCAATCACAATAGCCACGTCAGTTTGCTCGAACTGTGGATTAATTTCATCCATTTCAATTAACTGCTCGTACGGCACTTCAGCTTCTGCAAGTAGTACGTTCATGTGGCCAGGCATACGGCCTGCTACAGGGTGAATTGCATACTTAACGTCAGTACCGCGGCTCTGTAATACGTTGGCAAGTTCACGTACGGCATGTTGAGCCTGAGCCATTGCTAAACCATAACCAGGTACAATCACAACGCGCTCAGCCGTTTCGAGCATCATGGCGATTTCATCTGGTGATGTTGATTTTACTTTACCAGCATATACTTCATCAGCATCAATCTTCTCGCCGCCTTCGGCCATTACACCGAATAACACATTAAACAGTGAGCGATTCATTGCTTTACACATGATTTGCGTCAAGATAATACCTGAAGCGCCTACCAAAGAACCTGAAACAATCAGCACAGTATTGCCTGTAATGAAACCCGTCGTTGCGGCTGCGATACCTGAATATGAGTTAAGTAATGCAATCACAACTGGCATGTCTGCGCCGCCAATGGGCACTACAAGTAGTACACCTAACACCACTGCTACAGCCACTAAGGCATACATTAAGTTGGTGTTGGTTGGATCCATGACCATCGCAATCGCAAGCGCAATTGCACTGATTAATAGAATCGCATTTAACGGTTTGTTGCCGGGTACTTTAATCGGGTTACCCGAGATAAGCTCCTGCAGTTTAGCGAAAGCAACAAATGAACCTGATAACGTGACAGAACCGATAATGATAGTGGCACCGATAGAGATAAGTGCTACTGCATTGGTTGCTGCTGCAGGATCAAGGAAGCTTGCAGCGGCAATTGCCAGTGAAGCACCGCCACCAAAACCATTCAGTAATGCCACCATTTGCGGCATGTCGGTGACTTTGATTTTTGTCGCCATCACGGCCCCGATAGTACCACCCAGTAACACACCTGCGATGATCCACTCGTAGCTAAGAATGCTTTGATCAAACAAGGTCACGACAACAGCAATGAACATGCCCATCGCAGATAGTTGGTTGCCACGAACCGCAGTACGCGGTTTTGTAAGCCCTTTAATACCTAGAATAAATAAGACTGCGGCAACAAGGTAAGCTAAATAAATAAATGTTGTCATTGAGTCTATTTCCTTTTAAACATGGCTAGCATGCGGTTAGTTACCATGTAACCGCCCACCACGTTGATGGTGGCAAGCACTACAGCAATAAAGCCAAGTACGTTAACCATAATACCTGCGCCAGAGCCAGCTGATAATAATGCGCCAACTAGCGAAATACCTGAAATCGCATTTGAACCCGACATTAGCGGTGTGTGAAGCGTAGGAGGAACTTTAGTAATCAGTTCAACGCCTAAAAATACTGCAACAACAAAAAGTGTCAGTAATAGTAATAAGGTCATATCCATTAGGCTGTCTCCTCTGATGGGGTTTCAGGTGTCGCCAAAGGCGCTAAACCCAGTAAGTCACGAAGACGGGCACTACTAACATCATTACCATGAGCTACAACAGTATCGCTGACGATTTCGTCTTCAAAATCAAGTACTAGCTCACCTTCTTTAGTGATAAGTAGGTTAAGTAGGTTTTCAACATTTTTACCGTACATTTGGCTGGCATGATTCGCTGCAGTGCTTGGCACATTTGACGGGCCTAAAATCATCACACCATTATGCATAATGACTTCATCTACTTGAGTTAACTCACAGTTACCGCCACTTTCAGCGGCTAAATCAACAATGATTGTGCCGCTTTTCATGCCATCAACCATTTCTTTAGTGATAAGCACTGGTGCTTTACGACCCGGGATAGCCGCAGTGGTAATGACAATGTCTTGTTGCGCTAATACATTCGCCATAGCTTGTTGCTGACGTTTCAAAAAGTCATCACTTTGCTCAGCAGCGTAGCCACCTTTGGTTTCAGTATTTTCAGCTTCAATATCCAGCTCAACAGGCTTGGCGCCGACTGAAATAATTTGTTCGCGAGCAGCAGGGCGGATGTCATAAGCTTCAACAACAGCGCCTAACCGCTTTGCTGTTGCACAAGCTTGAAGGCCTGCAACACCGACACCCATGATAAAGGCACGAGTCGGTTTTAATGTACCGGCAGCAGTCATCATCATTGGGAACAAGCGCGGGGCTTTGTGCGCGGCAAGTAATACGGCTTTATAGCCAGAAATGGTTGCCATTGACGATAAGACATCCATGCTTTGAGCACGAGTGATACGCGGGATCAATTCAAGCGCAATTGCACTGCCGCCAGTGTTGGCGATTGCCTGGGCATTTTGAGGATTAACTAACGGATCCATCATCCCTATAACCAATTGATGTGGTCTCAAAACAGCTTGAATTTCATCAAATTGATCACCCTTACAGTTTACCACTGTAATGATATCGGCTTCAGTGAGTAGAGCTTCTCGTGAAGAAGCTATTGTGGCCCCAACTTTGACGTAATCGTCATCGGTGAAACCTGCTTGTAGTCCAGCGCCTGATTCTACGATCACTTGTAGCTGTTTTTTCATTAAAATGGTCACATTAGCAGGGATTAGCGCAACGCGTTGCTCACCTGGGTGACTCTCTTTCGGTAGACCTAATTTCAAAAGGACAACCTCTTAGTTATATGTAGGGAAGGGTCGGGTCGTTTTAGTATTTCGAGTTGCCTGAACAGCAGCCATTACGACTTTTGATTGTTCACACAACTTTAGTACCATTTTTATAAAGTGCATCATTCTGGCAACTCTTAAGTTTGATACAAGTAAAGAATGAGCTAAATCTCATTTTTACCGAGGTCTGACCTAAAAGTTTGCGCTACACCACACTTTTGTAGCTTAAAAAACCGCCTTTGCATATTCCTTAATGGAATAAAAAAGTGATTTTTATTATTTTTTGGTTGTAAGCATTAGGAGTAGTCTGTTGACATTAAACTGTTATAAGGCCATCTAATGTTGTTAAAAGAACTTTCTTCATTCGCTTCGCCATTGTCTCAAGGACAAGTCGACAAGCTAAAACAGCTCACTTCAGAGTTATCTGCAACACAATTAGCTTGGGTTAGTGGCTATTTGGCGGCAACCTCAAATCAAGGTCAAATTGCCTCAGCGCCAGAAACTGCAGCAGCGCAAACAGTGACGATTTTATTTGGCAGCCAAACAGGTAACGGTAAAGCGATTGCTAAATCACTTGCGGCGCAAGCAACGGCAAAAGGATTCGCTGTCAATTTAGCCTCAATGGCCGATTATAATGTTCGCCAATTGAAGCAAGAAACAATCCTAATCGCTGTCGTCAGTACCCATGGTGAAGGTGAAGCGCCTGATGATGCCATTGAGTTACATAAGTTTCTAGCATCAAAAAGAGCGCCTAAGCTCGACGCACTTAACTTCTCTGTATTAGCGCTTGGCGATACGAGCTATGAGTTCTTCTGTCAAACCGGAAAAGATTTCAGTGAACGTTTAACGGCGTTAGGTGCAAAACAATTACTACCTATCGTTGAGTGTGACGTTGACTACGAAGAGGCGGCTGAAAGCTGGCAAGAGCAAGTACTAGAAGCCGTTGAGCCTTTAGTGCAAGCAAGTGGCGCGAGCGTAGTGTCAATCGACACTGCTAAAGCAACTACAGAAAGCGAGTTCACTAAACAGCAACCTTACGAAGCTGAAATATTACTTAGCCAAAAATTAACTGGTCGTGATTCTGATCGTGATGTTCGTCATGTAGAGATTGATTTAGGCGAATCAGGCATTAGCTATGAAGTAGGTGATGCATTAGGTATTTGGTTTACGAATAGCTCAGGCTTAGTCAATGAGGTGATTGCTGCTTTATCTTTGGATGCGAACACAGAGGTTAAGGTTGGCAAGCATACATTCTCTCTTGAGCAGGCCTTGCTTGAAAAGAAAGAACTGACACAGCTTTATCCGGGCTTAGTCACAGCTTGGGCTGAACTTGCTGCTAACGATGAGTTAACTGCAATCGCTGCAGATAAAGAGCAAACTCGTCAGTTTGTACTGGGTCATCAATTAGCTGACTTAATTAGTTTATATCCGGTCACTATTGATGCCGCTAAATTAGTTGAGCTGTTAAGACCGCTGACTCCACGTTTATATTCTATCGCTTCAAGCCAAGATGAAGTTGAGAATGAAGTGCACTTAACCGTTGCATTAGTTGAAGATGAGCGAGCTGGCCAAGCAAGATTTGGCGGTGCTTCACATTTCTTAGCATCTGCAGAAGAAGGTCAATTAGTAAAGGTGTATGTTGAGCCTAATAAGCATTTCCGTTTACCTGAAAATAATGACACGCCAGTTATTATGGTTGGTCCTGGTACAGGCGTTGCGCCATTTAGAGCATTCATGCAGCAACGTGCAGTAGATGGGGTTAATAGTGACAGCTGGTTATTCTTCGGTAACCCTCATTTTGAACAAGACTTCCTATATCAAGTCGAATGGCAGCAATACCTAAAATCTGGCGATTTATCTCGTTTAGATGTCGCTTTCTCACGGGATCAAGAACATAAAGTTTATGTGCAGCATCGTATCGCCGAGCAAGGCGAGTCTATTTGGCAGTGGCTACAAAATGGCGCGCATTTTTACATTTGTGGTGATGCAGAGCGGATGGCGAAAGATGTCCATCAAGCACTGATTAATGTTGCTGTTGAGTTTGGCGGATTAGATGAAGCTGGTGCTGAAAGCTATTTAGAAGACTTACGCAGTGCTAAACGTTACCAAAAAGACGTTTACTAAATACAGATTATCGCAGTCTTCAACAAGACAATAAGAATAAAGCAGCGTTGGTGAATAGAGTCGCTAGCGCAGCAAGTATTAAAGAGGCCACATGATGAGTGAGCAAAAGTTAGCAGTAAATGAATATCTAAAAACCGACAGTGATTATCTACGCGGTTCGATCAAAGAAGGCTTAGACACTCAAGTCACGGGATCGTTTAGTGATGGCGATCAGCAATTGATCAAGTTTCATGGTTTTTATCAGCAAGACGATCGTGATTTACGTAACGAGCGTAAAGAGCAAAAGCTAGAGCCATTGTATAGCTTCATGCTTCGTGCTCGTGTTCCTGGTGGTATTTGTTCGCCTGAGCAATGGCTTGATGTCGATAAGATTTCATCAACATTAACGACTTCTAACAGTATTCGTTTAACGACTCGTCAAACGTTTCAATATCACGGTATTCCAAAACGTAACCTGAAAACCTTGATCCAAGGGTTAGATAGAGCGGCACTAGATTCCATTGCTGCTTGTGGTGATGTAAACCGAAACGTGATGTGTAACCCAAACCCAATTGAGTCTACATTGCACCAACAGGCTTATGCAGTAGCAAAAGAGTTGTCAGATCATTTACTGCCACATACCCGCGCCTATGCTGAAATTTGGTTGGATGAAGAAAAGCTATTAGACACCGAAACCAATGAGCCTGTTTATGGCAAAACCTACTTGCCTCGTAAGTTTAAAATGGCAGTTGCAGTACCGCCAGATAATGATGTTGATGTCTATACCAATGACCTTGGTTTTGTCGCCATTGAAGAAGCTGGAGAATTAGTCGGCTTTAACTTGGTTGCTGGTGGCGGAATGGGGTCAACTCACGGTGAAGTTGAGACTTTCCCGCGTTTAGCTGATGACTTTGGCTTTATTAAAACCGCAGATGTGATTAAGTTTGCAGAAGCTGTAATGACTGTTCAGCGTGATTGGGGCAACCGTGTTAACCGTAAGCGTTCACGTTTAAAGTACACCATTGTTGATCATGGCGTCGCAGAATTTAAAGCAGAAGTTGAAAAACGTGCAGGAGTGAATTTTGAGCCGAAGCGTGATGCGGTTATTGGCGATCGCGGTGATAGATATGGTTGGGTAAAAGGTGTCGATAATAAATGGCATCTCACGTTATTTATCGAAAGTGGCCGTATTAAAGATGAGCAAGGTCAAACACTGCAAACTGGTCTTCGTGAAATCGCCAAAATCCATAAAGGCGACTTCAGAATGACATCAAATCAGAACATGATTATTGCTGGTGTTGCTGAAGAAGATAAAGCTGCTATTGAAGATCTTGCTCGCCAACATGGATTTTTTGGCAAGTTAATTAGCCAGACTCGTGGCCATTCGATTGCTTGTGTTGCTTTGCCGACATGTCCACTTGCGATGGCTGAAGCTGAGCGTTATTTCCCTGAGTTTATTGATCATATTGATGCGCTGCAAACTAAGCATGGTATTAGCGAACAAGCCATCGTTGTGCGTATGACTGGCTGTCCTAATGGTTGTGCTAGACCATTTGCCGCGGAAATTGGCTTAGTGGGTAAAGCGCCAGGGCGTTATAACTTGTATTTAGGCGCAAGCTTTGAAGGTACGCGTTTAAATAAAATGTACAAAGAAAACATTCAAGAGGCGGAAATACTCGCCGAGCTTGATAACCTGTTTGGTTTGTATGTACAAGAGCGTGATGCTGGTGAGACCTTTGGTAACTTCACAGTACGACATGGTATTGTCAAAGCAGTGAATGATGCTGCGAAAGATTTTCATGGTTAAGGCGTTATTTTCCTGCGCTTTACCAGTGAGGGTAAGAATATGATTGAGCAAAATGAGTTATTAGCGTTGTTAACAGCGCCTAAATCTGAGCAGGCGATTGTGCTCGAGAAAGTTAATCAATTCTTGTCAGGTTTAACTGCACAAGAAAGGGTGACATGGGGATTAGCTTATTTACCCGGCGAGCATGCACTATCATCGAGTTTCGGTATTCAAGCTGCTGTTATGCTGCATTTAGTCAGTCAGGCACAAGCAGATATTCCGGTTATTTTGACTGATACAGGGTATTTATTTCCTGAGACATATCAGTTTATCGATCAATTAACTGAGCGATTAAATCTAAACCTTAAAGTGTACAAAGCGGAGCAATCTTCAGCTTGGCAAGAAGCACTTTTTGGTAAGTTATGGGAAAAAGATCTTGAGGGCTTAGAGCAATATAACCGCATCAATAAAGTTGAACCGATGCAACGAGCCTTGAATGAGTTAAATGTTGGGACTTGGTTTGCTGGTCTTCGCCGGAGTCAGGCAAGTACTCGTGAAGCTTTGCCAATTTTAGCGATTCACGGTGATCGGTTTAAGTTATTGCCAATTATTGAGTGGACTAATAAAGATGTGCATGAGTACCTCACTCTGCATGATTTGCCTTACCATCCTTTATGGGAACAAGGGTATGTCTCTGTCGGTGATATTCATTCTAGTAAACCCCTAGAGCTTGGAATGAGCGAAGAAGATACTCGTTTTAATGGCATGAAGCGTGAGTGTGGACTGCACTACGAAATCTAGGTTTATCAATAGTTAAAATATCAGCTAAGGCTGATATTTTTATATTGTACTCACTATTATTTAACTGTCATTTAGCTATCGTATTTGTGTCACTTTTTAACGTTATCATAGTGCTACTGGATATAGTGAGTCGGCTTAGTGGTTTGTCGATGTGCATAATCGAACAAATGTTTACTCTGTACTTTTACAACCTATGACTGATTTTTGATGTTGAGACATTTTTTACCAACAATTTATCCACAAAAATATGCACAAGTTAATTTTATAGTCTAAATTGAGAAGTTCCCGTAGATGGTTTTTGTCGACACTTTAGGTTTGTGATTGCAAACCCTGTACCTCCAAAAGCCTTGCTCGTTAACACGAGCTTCCTAAGATTGGCTTGCTAGCGTAAGTACAATCTATTTAGGTTTCTCGGTTAGTTACTTTATGGTGACTAACCGAGAAATCGCTCCCTTAATTCATTTCTTGCCCTTAACCTTAACTTCCGCTGACCATCTCTGTAAAAAACCAAGCCTATTTACCGTTTTTATATGATCCAAAAATAAAAAAATGCTAAGTTATTGCGAAACTTATTAAAAATTGAACCCTGCTCGGTAGGCTGTTCGATGACAATATCAATACTTAATCCAATAACTCTCAAGGAAGAGTGACTTGTTTTAATTTACATGTGATTTATGGAGCAAAAAATAATGAAAAAACTCGCAATTGCAGCAGCGGTTATCGCTGTTGGTGCTGGCGCGTATGTGCTGTCTGGTAAAGATGGCGGTACATCATCTAACAACGAACTTCTTGAGTATATACCTGCTGATACATTATTGTTTTCAGGGCAATTAACCCCATTTCCGCTAGAAGATTACTTGTACTCCATGCCAATGGGCGTGAACAGTAAACTATCTTTAGAACAAATTGAGCAAGCGGGCCCATTCGGTTCAGAACAAGAGCGCTTTTTTGTTAGCTTATATAAAAGCTATTTAATGAGCTTTGAAAACCCTGGCGTATTTTTAAAGACATTTGGCTTACCATCACACATTGAATCATACACTTATACTCTAGGTGCTTTACCTGTGTTCAAGGTTCAAATTGAAGATGAAAATGCAATTTGGTCCTTATTGGATAAAGCATCTGATGAAAGTGGCTTAGTACACAAAGCTGAGTCGATAAAAGGCCAAGATTACCGAGCTTATTCATTGATTGATGAAGATGAATCTATCGATATGGTATTTTCGCAAAAAGAGGGCTGGTTAACCGTCACCTTAAATACTTCATTTAATAAGCCTGAACTGCTTGAAACAGCACTTGGCTTAACCAAGGTTGAAAACCCAATTAGCGATTCAGGCATGCTTGAAGAGATAGCATCAACTCATGGCTTCTTGAAAGACAGTATTAGTTTTATCAATCACGTTGAATTGGTCAATGGCCTAACGTCTAGTGATGGTAATATGCTCGCTAAACAACTGACTAAACTGGTTCAAATGGAAGGCTCTGGTGAGGATCCTTTCGCTGAATTCAAAACGTCAGAATGTAAGGCTGAATTTAATTCTATCGCGGCTAATTGGCCACGTTCTGTGATGGGGCTTAAATCGTTTTCAGTTGACAGAAAAGAAACTAATTTTGATGCTGAAATCGTGATTGAATCAAATAACCAAGTTATTTTAGGTGCATTGACTAAAATGCGCGGTTTTATTCCAAGTTTTAGCCAAAACATCAATGACAATGTTGCTTCTTTAGCTTTTGGTATGGATGTGACGCAACTGGCACCGGCTTTATCTGAAATTTGGAAAGACTTACAAACACCGAGTTATCAATGTGAAGCATTAGCCCAAATGCAATACGGGGTAAGTGAACAAAACCCTGCTATGCTGGGGATGATGACAGGCATGGCTAACGGCGTTAAAGGGATCAGCGCAACGATTGTTGATTTCTCATTAACTGACGAAAACGGTGAGCCAGGCTTTAAGCATTTAGATGCGCTTATTAGCTTATCTGCAGACGACCCTGAAATGCTGCTAAATATGGTACGTCCTTTTGTACCGCAATTGGCTAATATTCAGTTAGAGAAAAATGGCGATGCAATTGATGTGAGCCCTTATTTAATGTTACCACCAGAAATGGGCGTGACTGCTCAAATGGCGATGAAAGATAATCACTTGGTTATCTTTAGTGGTGACAAAGGTGAAGCATTAGCAGATAAACTAGCTACAGAGAAGTTAGAGGCGAATGGCTTAAATAGTGTCGCTTTAGACTACCAAAAGCTACTTACGCCAGTGTTTTCTTTGATAGAAGAAAGTGGTGAGCCGATACCTGAAGAGCTAGCAATGCTTAAAGATTACGATATGCGTATGCAATTTGGTCTTGATGTCACAGCTAAAGGTATTTCTATCTCGACCAAAGCCAACAGCAAAGCTAAATAGGTTATTAATCTCGAAGATCAAAAAAGGTGAACCTAGTGGTTCACCTTTTTTATTGCAGTTGCTTAAGTTATTGTAGACTAATGTTAGTGCTGAACTGCTATCACTGAGCAATCATTTATCACAGAGCTATCATTTATCACAGAGCTATCATTTATCACAGAGCAATCATAGCAGAGCTTTCATCACAGAATTGTCGTGCTCAACCTATCCAAATCCTACCAAAGTTTCTAGCGCTAGCTAAACATTATAAAATGTCGTTTATTGAAACCCCAATACCGATACGTTGGTTGTGATGGTTATAATCAATCATGCTTTCGCCATAGCCATTAAAGTATTGCGTATATAAGCGCAAGTTACCTAATATTGGATAACTCCAAGTAAATTCTATTGAGCCTTTATTTGGACTTTCGAGATTATTGCGTCCCATCATTGTAAAGCGGTGCTCGCCTAAACCGTATACAGCCTTCAGTTCAAAGTTGCCCATATAGTCTTCAATGTCTGGATTATCATCACCATCAGGCGATGTCGGTGTTTCTTTTTCATCTTCAGGTATCCGATACCAAGCTTTAAAAGCTAATGCGAACGGTCCTCGATCGAATACCATCTCACCATAAATTCGATTCCAGCTGCGGGATAAACTGCCAGACTTACCATTAGATTGATGAACAGCACCAAAGCCCCAGAACGAGTTTCGCAGCCCTGCTATTTCCCAATCATTATTAAACAGCATAAATATTTCGGGTTCGTGGTTAGTTTCTCTAAAAGGAGAAGAGATGTCTTTATTGTATACCTGCCAATAGGATTGATTGGTATAGGCAAAGAAAAGGTGGCCATTATCACCAAACACATTGTACCAAAGGGGGAACTTGAAGCTAATTTGAAATTTTGCTTCAGCATTATCTACCTGTTCATCACTCCCTTCATTTCCCGTTTTAAAATCGATGTATGGCTCTGAATTCGGATTGTCATTGTAGGTATAAGGCAGAATATAGTTCACCTTATGGGGCGTAATGACGAAACTTTTATCTGAAGTTTCTACTTCACTTTGGATTCTTTCATCAACTAAAGAATCCTCACTGCTTGCATTGAAACTTGCGAAAGCAAATAAGTAAAAGATGAATGGCAGGCAGAGTGACTTGGACATTTAACCCTCTTTAATCTCTATATTTTTTGACAGGTTATCATTGCGATAACAAAGGTGAAACAAAATCTGCGATTAAAATGTATTTAGATGCAGATGTAATACTAGGTCTATATGAAGGTGAGTTTATGTTGTTGAGATAAACATAAAGCAAGTGATAACGCGACTCTATATAACCAAAAAGAATAAAAGCTAAGTTTTATCTATTATATATGGAATATGTAAACCGTTATATTTAGCCTTAATTGAATAAAGTGGGGTTAAAGGTAATGGCGTTAGTTTCAATACCAGGTCAGCAGGCTAAAGGAAAAGTATGGTTAGTTGGCGCAGGCCCTGGCGATGTTGAATTACTGACTTTAAAAGCCTATCGAGTGCTTAAGAACGCTGATGCAGTCTTGTATGACGCACTGGTCAGCCAAGACATTCTTGATCTCATTCCACAACATGCAGAGAAGATTGCTGTTGGCAAGCGTGCAGGTAAGCACAGTGCAGCACAAGATGAAATCAATCAACTACTCGTGACTAAAGCCTATACCCGTAAAAATGTAGTGCGCTTAAAAGGTGGCGATCCATTTATTTTTGGCCGTGGCGGTGAAGAGTTACAAACATTGGTTGAAAGCGATGTTAAATTCGAGGTTGTACCTGGTATCACTGCAGCAAGTGGCACTTCAGCTTATGCAGGGATCCCATTAACCCATCGAGATTACGCTCAAGGGGTTTCTTTTATTACAGGGCATTGCCAAATTGAAAGTCGTCCTATGGACTGGCAAGGTTACGCTAACTCGAATAATACGTTAGTGGTTTATATGGGTATTTTAAATGCCAATATCATTAGTGAAGGTTTAATCAGTCATGGGCGCTGCCCTGATACGCCAGTGGCGATAGTGTCAAAGGCAACGACATCATCGCAGCAGCGTTTTATTGGCAAGTTAAGTGAGTTGTCTCAACTCGCTGCAGATCCAGCGTTAAAAATGCCAGCTTTGATGATCATTGGCGAAGTGGTTCAACTTGCAGATTCATTAAACTGGTTTAACCCAGTTGAAAAAGCGCCATCGCAAATACATTCTGAAATTACCGCTTTAGGGTTGTAATTTATATATTTTTAATAAAATTTAACTGTTGAGTCATCATCAGTGAATTGAGAATAATCAAAACATTAATCGATCTATTGATTTTAGCGATAAGTAATCTATCTGGGACTAAATCCATATTGATGATTACAATTGCGGTTAAAAGGCTGAATGACTATTTCAGTCTTTTTTTTACTTATTTTTTGCGAATAGGGATTATTTTTAACAACAACTGGTAAACTTAACCCGTAAATAACATCCTCATTTGTTTTTTCATGTAATTGTCATTCTGATTCTGTTGAGTTTACTGTGATCTCAGTCTATGTTATTTGATAGTATCTTGTGCTAGGTAAGCGTTATTTGCTTAATTATCCCTCTTTTTACGACGTGTTAAACTTTCGAAAATGAAATTTAATATCGGATGTAGTTCAAAATTACAAGCGTGAAGCAATTTTTGCCGTACATTTATTTCACATTTGTTTTAAAGGTGTGACTTCAATAGCGGATTTAGCTCACAGAATTATTTATTATGTGCTATCTGAATTTTAAAGGTTACAAGTAATGGCTGGATCCTCAAATCAGGTTATAACTATTAAACGAGGCCTCGATGTGCCTATTGCGGGGCAACCGCAACAAAGCATTGAATCTGCTAAACAAACCTCTCGTGTTGCTATTCTTGGCGAAGAATATGTTGGGCTTAAACCGACAATGCTTGTTGAAGAAGGTGAGATGGTCAAAAAGGGTCAAGCTCTTTTTGAAGACAAGAAAACACCTGGCGTGCTATTTACAGCACCAGCAAGCGGTGAAGTAATAGCAATAAATCGCGGTGAGAAACGCGTGTTATTGTCAGTTGTTATTCGTTGTGAAGGTGATGAATCCCTCTCTTTTGAATCGTCAGAAGATGTGATGTCATTAACGCGCGATGCGGTAAAAGCTAATCTTGTAAAAAGCGGTTTGTGGACAGCGCTTCGTACTAGACCATTTTCTCGCATCCCTGCGATTGAAACTGTGCCTACGGCGATTTTCGTTACGGCAATGGATACCAATCCACTTGCTGCCGATCCTCGAATTATCATTGCTGAGCAGCAACAGGCCTTTAATGTCGGCATGCAGGCGTTAACCCGTTTAACCGATGGTAAACTGATGTTGTGCCATGATGAGGGTGACAGTTTACCCGGTCATGATTTACCACAAGTTGAATCGCATCAATTTGGCGGCGTACACCCAGCGGGTCTTGTTGGTACGCATATTCATTTATTACATCCAGTTAATATCGAAAAAGTGGTTTGGCATATTGGCTATCAAGATGTGATTGCGTTTGGAAAGCTATTTCAAACTGGTGAATTATTTAATCAAAGAGTGATTTCTTTAGCTGGCCCTAATGTGCTTAAACCACGCTTGGTTCGCACGCAAATGGGGAGCGACTTAAGTGAATTGGTTGAAAGTGAACTCAAAGACATTCAATCACGGGTTGTTTCTGGTTCAGTGTTGTCTGGTCATACAGCGATAGGTGTATATAACTACCTTGGTCGTTACCATTCTCAAGTTTGTGTGCTTACTGAAAATGCACGTCATGAACTTCTGCCTTGGGTACGACGCAACAAAGAAAAGTTTTCGCTAACCGGCATTATGATGTCTGGTTTTAGCCGTACTAAAAAGTTATTCGATTTTACTACTCATGCAGGTGGTTCACCGCGGGCAATGATGGCGTTTGGTCAATTAGCCCGTGTAATGCCATTAGACATTTTACCGACCTTATTGGTAAGAGACTTAGTGGTTCGAGATACCGATGAAGCGCAGTTACTGGGCGCACTAGAGCTAGATGAAGAAGATTTAGCTTTATGTACCTTTGTTTGCCCAGGTAAATATGATTTTGGTAAAGAATTACGTGCTTGCCTAGATATCATCGAGAGGGAAGGTTAATGAGTCAGCAACAGAACAAACCGGGTAAGCAAGAGCGTTATTACGCTCACGGTCACTCGATGAAAAGCTACTTGCGCTCTTTATGGATCGCACGTGGCCGCAGTACTAAAGGTAAAGTGCATGTTCGTGATGCCATTGATGTTAAGCGTACCATGCACATTGTTGGCATGTGTTTATTGCCAGTATTGTTTTTCGGAATGTATAACCTAGGTTTACAAGCGCAAGTTGCTATAGCTGCTGGTGCAACTCAGCCTGAAAGTTGGCAGTTAGCCATTTTTAGCACCTTATTCGGTCAGTTAACTGACCAATCAGGTTTAGTCAGCTTATTTGCCTATGGCGCAAGTTATTATGTGCCGATCTATCTCGCCACATTGATTGTGTGTTTATTTTGGGAAGTGATTTTTGCCAAGATGAGAAAGCAAGAGTTGCATGAAGGCTTTTTTATCACCGCATTACTGTTCTCAATCATAGTGCCAGTTTCAACCCCGTTATGGATTATTGCTGTTGGCGTGAGCTTTGGTGTCATAGTAGCCAAAGAGATGTTTGGCGGCATGGGTTATAACTTCTTAAACCCTGCGCTTGCAGGTTACGCCTTTATTTATTTTGCTTATCCAACTGAAGTGGCGGCAATTAGTCAGTTTGTTGCAGTGGATGGTTTCGCGGGTGCGACCACCTTGACTGAAGCTGCTGCCAGTCGCGCAAATCTCTATGCAGATGTGAGTTGGCTTGGCGCATTATCTGACCCTAAATGGATGGATGCCTTTTTAGGCTTCACTCCAGGTTCAATTGGTGAAACCAGTACCTTGGCTATCCTAATTGGTGGCGGCGTATTGTTATTAACTCGAGTTGCTGATTGGCGAGTGGTTGCTGGCGTATTGTTGGGCATGATTGCTACGGCTATCTTGTTTAACTTATTTGGCCCTGCCAAGAACTCAATTGCTGCAATGCCTTGGACTTGGCACCTTGTTACTGGTGGTTTTGCCTTGGGTATGATGTTCATGGCGACAGATCCTGTTACCGCTTCTTATACTCGAAATGCGAAATATGCCTATGGTGCATTGATTGGGTTTATGACGGTGTTAATTCGAGTGCTGAACGTGAAATTACCTGAGGGCATAATGTTGGCGATTTTATTTGCCAATTTATGGGCTCCGCTATTCGATTATCTGGTGGCTCGCGCCAACATTAAACGGAGACTAAAACGTCATGGCCTTTAAGAAAGATACTGTCGCAGGCACGATGATATTTATCATCAGCCTGAGTTTAGTTTGTTCGTTTATGATCACCGGTACCGTTGAAATTCTTAAAGAACGTAAACTGGTTAAAAAGCGTGATGAGGTGCAGCAGTTTGTACTTCGCGCCGCTAATGTTGATATTAGCGCTGGTGACTTCCGAGAATTATTTACTGAGCGTGTGACGCCGAAAATGGTGAACCTAGAATCAGGAGAGTTTGTTGCCCAAGAGAACTTACTGGATCTCGATGAGCGCATGGCGGCCATTAATCCAGAAACCTCATCAAAACCTAAAAAAGATACCGCGAAGATTAAAACTCGTGCTAATGACATCCGTATTTTCGAAGTACGTGATGAGAGTGGTCAGCTTACCAGTGTGGTCATGCCGATTTACGGTAAAGGTTTATGGTCAATGATATATGGTTACTTGGCGGTAAAACCTGATCTAAATACGGTAGAAAATATCATTTTCTATGAGCACGGTGAAACGCCTGGTATTGCTGATTTCGTCACGGATTCTGAATGGACTGACTTATGGAAAGGTAAGCAGTTATTTGATGAAAAAGGCAATATTGCGATTAAAGTTGTTAAAGGCGGCGCCAAAGAGGGCGATGTTCACGGTGTAGATGGCGTGAGTGGCGCAACTAGAACAGGTGTTGGTATTCAACGCGCAGTTGAATTCTGGTTTGGTGTTGAAGGTTATCAACCTTTTCTTAAGCAATTTGCTGTTACGGAGGCTAAATAATGAGTAGTGCAGTTTCTACAAAGCAGATCTTAACCTCGCCTATTTTTGCTAATAACCCAGTCGCGATGCAAGTGCTTGGTGTGTGTTCTGCACTAGCTGTTAGTAACTCAATGCAAACGGCATTAGTGATGACATTGGCGGTGACGTTTGTATTGGTCATGTCGAATTTAATCATTTCGACGATTCGTAACTTCATCCCTAACAGTGTGCGAATTATTGCGCAAATGACCGTGATTGCTTCACTGGTTATTATCGTTGATATGGTGTTACAAGACGTGGCTTACGAACTTTCAAAGCAGTTATCTGTGTTTGTGAGTTTGATTATCACCAACTGTATCATCATGGGGCGAGCAGAAGCTTTCGCGATGAAATATCCTCCGCATCTGGCATTAGTTGATGCGTTAGGAAATGCCATGGGTTACGGCGTGATATTGCTTGGTGTGGCATTTGTGCGTGAGCTATTAGGTCGCGGTACTTTGTTTGGCCATGAAATATTTACCACTATTGAAAACGGTGGTTGGTATCTTGCAAACGAAATGTTCACCTTACCGCCAAGTGCGTTCTTCTTGATCGGCGTGATGATTTGGGCGATCAATGTTGTGCAGCGTAAGAGAGGATAATGGCGATGGAACATTATATTAATTTATTTATTCAAGCTGCGTTTATCGACAATATGGCGCTGTCATTCTTCTTAGGTATGTGTACGTTCCTTGCGGTATCTAAAAAGGTATCAACGTCTTTTGGTTTAGGTATTGCCGTTATCGTAGTGATGATGCTCGCTGTGCCTTTGAATCAAGTTATCTATGTAAATGTACTCGCACCTGGCGCGCTGGCTTGGGCTGGATTTCCAGAATTAAATCTAAGCTACTTGCAGCTTATTACCTTTATTGGGGTGATTGCTGCCTTGGTGCAAATTTTGGAAATGTTTCTTGAACGTTATATTCCAACTCTGTACCAGTCCTTAGGTATTTTCTTGCCACTATTAACCGTTAACTGTGCGATTTTTGCAGGGGTTATTTTTATGGCAAACCGTGACTACAACTTAGTTGAGTCGATGGTCTTTGCAGGTGGTAGTGCTGTGGGTTGGGCAATGGCGATTATTCTGTTAGCAGGTCTTCGTGAGCGGATGAAGTTTCATGCTATTCCGCTGGGCTTACAGGGGATCGGTATAACCTTTATAACGACTGGTTTAATGGCGCTGGGTTTCATGTCTTTCGCTGGTATTACCTTATAGTGTGGTGCTTAAAAATGACAATGCAATCGAATATGAATTCTCTGAGTGATGACAAATTGTTGAGAAGGTACATTTAATGGAAATGGCAATTGGCATAGGCATGTTTACCATAGTGGTAAGCTTGCTGGTAATGGTAATTTTATTCGCCAAAAGTAAATTGGTGAATACCGGTGATGTCACCATTGGAATTAATGGTGAAGCGGATAAAAGTGTGCGTACGCCTGCAGGGGATAAACTGCTTGGTGCACTTGCAGGTAACAGTATTTTCATTCCATCAGCCTGTGGTGGTGGTGGAACCTGTGGTCAGTGTCGTGTGACAGTTAAATCTGGTGGCGGCGATATTTTAGCTACTGAGCTTGACCACATTACCAAAAAAGAAGCAAAAGAAGGTTGTCGTTTAGCTTGTCAGGTTGCCGTTAGAACGGATATGGAACTTGAAGTTGACGAAGAAATCTTTGGGGTTAAAAAGTGGCAATGTGAGGTTATTTCAAATAATAACCAAGCGACATTTATTAAAGAGCTGTTGCTTAAAGTGCCTGAAGGTGAAGAGGTTCATTTTAAAGCGGGTGGCTATATCCAAATTGAAGCACCTGCACATGAAGTGAAATACGCTGATTTTGATATTCCTGAACAGTATCGCGATGACTGGGAACGGTTTGAATTATTTAATCTAGTTTCTACGGTTAGTGAAGATGTCTTACGTGCTTACTCAATGGCAAATTACCCTGATGAAAAAGGGACAATTATGCTCAACGTGCGTATTGCAACACCACCAACCAACGATTTACCGCCAGGGCAAATGTCATCGTATATTTTTAACTTGAAATCGGGCGACAAAGTGACGATTTCAGGCCCCTTCGGTGAGTTCTTTGTTAAAGAAACTGAAGCTGAAATGGTATTCATTGGCGGTGGTGCTGGTATGGCGCCAATGCGTTCACATATCTTCGACCAACTTAAAAGTAAGCAAACCAAACGTAAAATGTCATTTTGGTATGGTGCTCGCTCTGCTAGAGAGATTTTTTACCAAGAAGATTTTGACATGCTTGCTGCAGAAAATGACAACTTTGTCTGGCATGTAGCGTTATCAGATCCCTTACCTGAAGATAACTGGCAAGGCTATACTGGTTTTATTCATACTGTATTGCTTGAAAATTATCTTAAAGATCATAAAGCGCCAGAAGATTGTGAGTTTTACATGTGTGGCCCTCCAATCATGAACTCCTCAGTGATCAGCATGCTTGAAAGTTTAGGTGTTGAAGAGGAAAACATCTTACTTGATGATTTTGGTGACTAGCCTGAAATAGACAAGTTTTGATTGAATCAATATTATTAAAGCTGAAACTGAGGTTTCGGCTTTTTTTATGCTTGTTTATTTCGAGTAAACGATTAGGCTATAAAATTCATATCGCCACTCTTCCTTCCTATCGCTGCCATTTTCTGGATAATAATTAATGTAGTGTTGTAATGCTACGCCATTGCAAAATTGTTGCGTTAAAGTTTTTAATAAATTGTTGCGTAATTGTTTATTAACGGGCTTGTAAGCCTTTATCTCTCTATACCTATTGCTTGTTACAAGAAGCATCTGATACTGTCAAATGAGTAGCATGAATCATTAATAAGACTTCAGCTGCGCAATATAATAACGACCAATAATTAAATGGGACTCATGTTTTGAATTTAAAAATGCTTGGCTCAATAGCCATTGTGGCTGGAACTGCGATTGGTGGGGGCATGCTCGCTTTGCCCCTTGCGACAGCAGCATTAGGTATTATGCCAGCAATTTTGTTGCTGGTAGTGATTTGGGGATTATCAGCTTACACCTCATTACTGATGTTAGAGATTAATTTACGTGCAGGTGTTGGTGACAACGTGCATGGCATTACGGGTAAAACATTAGGTAAAGTAGGCCAACTGATCCAAGGTGCATCCTTCCTAAGTTTATTATTTGCACTGACGATGGTGTATTTAATGGGCGGTTCTTCATTACTTGAATCCCGCTTAGAGCCGTTACTAGGCGTAGACTTAAATAATCAAATTTCAGTATTACTATTTACGCTGTTTTTTGGCGGTATTATCGCCGTGGGCGTCAAGTGGATTGATAAAGTCTCGCGAGTCCTTTTTACTGCTATGGTGGTGTTATTAGTATTAGTGGTAGCTTTCTTATTACCTGAAGTTAATATTGTTGCCTCGTTAACTAACTTCTCAGCTAATGTTGCTGAAGGCGATAAGTTGGATCAATTATGGCTGGCAGCAATTCCAGTAGTGTTTACATCATTTGGTTTCCACGTGTGTATTGCTACCATCGTTAGATACCTTGATGGTGACGCAGTGTCACTGAGAAAGATCCTATTAATAGGTTCGACTATTCCGCTATTTTGCTACATCTTATGGTTACTCGTTACCCTTGGTACATTGGGCGGCGAAACCGTTCATGGCTTTGCAGGTTCATTGCCTGAGTTAGTCAGTGCGCTGCAGGCTGTGGCTCAGTCAGCTATCGTGAGCCAGTTTATTGATTTATTCGCAAATCTTGCACTGATCACTTCTTTCTTAGGTGTGACCATGAGTTTATTTGACTATGTTGCAGAATTAACCCGTGCAAGAGATGATGCTGCTGGTCGTGCTAAAACCTGGTTGATTACCTTTGTACCACCATTACTTTGTGCACTGTATTACCCTGATGGCTTTTTCCAAGTACTGGGATTTGCAGCAATACCGTTAGTCGTTATGATTATTTTCTTGCCAATTGCGATGGCGCTAAAACAACGTAAAGCGCAAATGGGCGGTTATGAAGTGAGTGGTGGTAACTTTGCTATGGGTGTTGCTGGTATCTTGGGTGCGCTGATTGTTTTAGCTCAGCTAATGGTGGCATTAGGCTAATTTTTCAAAAGTTACTTCAAAAGTTACTTCAAAAGCGACTTTAAAAAGTGGATATTGTTGAAAGTAATGCAACAAGAATGTAACGGAGTTTTACAACCACTGTTCTTAACTTCTTTCGATATGATAAAGTCAGGCTATATGCCTGACTTTTTTATGTGTTAAATACGCAAAGTGTTTAACAAGCACAAAGGACAGAAGAGCTTTATATCATCTGTCATTTCAATAATTGTGCTGCAGTTTATAGGCGTAAAAGAATAATAAACCTGAAATCAGGTTAATAAGCTAGATGTGCACTCACTTATAAAATGGAATTATTACAATGAAAACATGGTTATTAAGCGCCGCAATCGTGGCCTCATTTGCTGCACAAGCAGATGAAGGGATGTGGCAGCCTTATCAACTCCCAGCAATGGCTGATGAGTTAAAAGCAAAAGGGCTAGAGATTGATGTTAAATCGATATCTAAATTGACAGAATACCCAATGAACGCAGTGATTAGCTTGGGCGGTTGTACTGCATCATTTGTTTCTCCAAAAGGGTTAGTTGTCACTAACCATCATTGTGCTTATGGCTCAATTCAGTACAACTCAACCCCAGAAAAAAACTTATTAAAAGATGGTTTCTTAGCAAAAACCTATGCAGATGAATTACCTGCAACGCCTGGTTCACGCATCTTTGTAACAGAAGAAGTGACTGATGTAACTGATCAAGTTAAATCTGGCGAAATGAATAAAGTGGGTAACGATTTTTATAAAGGGATTGAGCAAAAAGAGAAAGCCCTTGTAGCTGAGTGTGAAGCTGAAGATGGTTACCGTTGTAAGGTCTATAGTTTCCACGGTGGACTTGAGTATTACTTAGTTAAACAAATGGAAATTCGTGATGTTCGCTTAACCTATAATCCAGCTGCGAGCGTGGGTAAATATGGTGGTGATATTGATAACTGGATGTGGCCGCGCCATACCGGTGATTTCTCTTTCTACCGCGCTTATGTGGGTAAAGATGGCAAACCTGCAGATTTCAGTAAAGACAACGTGCCTTATGAGCCAAAAAGCTTTCTAAAAGTATCAGCTAAAGGTGTGAGTGACGGTGATTTTGTGATGGTAGCAGGCTATCCAGGTCGTACAAACCGTTACCGCACAGCTAACGAAGTAGAAAATCAGTTTGAGTGGGCTTACCCTGAAGGGAAAGTACTACGTGAGCGTTTAATTGAAATCATCAAAGAAACCGCACCAGAAGGCAGTGACGAACGCATTAAGTATGAAAGTGCTATTGCAGGTTTAGCGAACTACGCTAAAAACTTTACTTCAATGATTGAGTTTTATGGCAAATCGCCAATGCTTGAAGAGCGTAAGGGCTTGGAGCAAAAACTGGCTAATTGGATTAAAGCTGATAAGAAGCGTCAATCGCAGTATGGTGAGACTTTAGCTGAACTTGATAAGTTGATCGCTAAAGAGCAACAAGGTCAAGAGCGTGACGTGCTGATGAGCTATATGGGCTATAGCAGCATGATGAGTACAGCGGGTCGTTTATACCGTCTTGCTAATGAAAAAACCTTGCCAGATATGGATCGCGAACCAGGCTATCAAGAACGTGATATGACTAATTTCACTTCTGGAATGGAGCGTATTGAGCGTCGTTATGCCGCTAGTGTGGATAAAGCCATCCTTGCTGATTTGATTAAACGATACGCAGCATTACCTAGCGAATACCGTCTAGCAGCCTTTGATAAAGCTTTTGCAATCGGTCAGCCATTTGATGAAGCTAAATTCACTAAGCACCTTGATAACATGTACGCTAAAACTACGTTATCTGACAAAGAAACGCGCTTAGCGTGGATGGATAAGTCGGTTGCTGAATTTAAGAAGTCAAAAGATCCATTCATTCAATATGCTGTTAGTACGTATGATGAAAGAATGCAGCGTGAGCTAGATAATAAGCAGCTTGCTGGTGATTTAATGAAAGTACGCCCGCAGTATATGGATGCGATTATTGCTTACAACCGTGAACTTGATAAGCCTGTGTATGCTGATGCTAACTCAAGTTTACGTGTCACCATTGGTAATGTGAAAGGTTATAGTCCACAAGATGGATTAGTGGCGGTTCCTTTTACTCGTTTAGAAGGCATTGTTGCGAAAGATACTGGTGTCGAGCCTTTTAACTCTCCAGCTAAACAGCTTGAGTTAATTAACCAAAAGCAATACGGCGATTACTATGTTAAATCTCTAGATTCTGTACCGGTTAACTTTTTATCAACTCTTGATACAACCGGTGGTAACTCTGGTTCACCTACCTTAAATGGTCGAGCTGAACTGGTGGGGTTACTATTTGATGGTGTTTACGAGAGTATTATTGGTGATTGGGGTTACGATCCTGAGACAAACCGTTCAATTCAAGTGGATAGCCGTTACATGTTATGGGTTATGAAATACTTAGATAACGCTGATAACTTACTTGAAGAGATGGAAATCGTTAAGTAGAAGGTTCATACATTACAGGCATCTAGAGTTTCAGTAGGTGCCTTAGAACCGAAATTTCTGCGGCCTCTAGGGGCCGCATTTGTTTTTCTGCTAAGTTCAAAAGTTCGCAATTCATCATACTCATACGCACCAAATCAATCACGTTATAGCCTAAAGCTTTAGCCATTCTGCGGATCTGTCGGTTTAAACCTTGGGTCAACGTAATTTGAAATTGATTCTCACTGACTGCGGTAACTTTACAAGGTTTAGTGGTGACATCACGATAGCTCACCCCTTGGCTCATTTTCTCAATAAACTCATCATTAAAAGGGCGATCTACTGTTACTAGATACACTTTTTCATGGCCAAAATCTGGGTGCATTAATCGGTGGGTTAATTCACCATCATTTGTGAGCAATAACAGCCCGCGTGAATCCTTATCTAATCTACCAGCAGGATAGAGCCTAGGAGCGGGCGGCAGAATATGGATAAGACTAGATGGAAGGTCGGGCAATAAGCGGCAGTCAATGCCTACAGGTTTGTGATACAGCCAATACTGTTTACTTTCAATAGGGGCAATTGGCGCACCATCCAATAAGATATTGGGATTAACAGCAGATTGATTCACTCTATCTAATGGTGATGCCTGTTGGCCGTTAAAACTGACACGACCAGCAGCAATAAGTCGCTGAGCTTGACGTCTTGAGCTGACACCACAATGGGCGAGGTATTGTTCTAAACGCATATTAACTGACAAGGTTAATCGCTCGCAAAGGTGAGGTTTGATAGCTGTTTTTGCTGAAACTTAATCATTTTTTTCATATTTAGCCCCAGCAAGACACACCATAATATATTGGCTTGAGTCAGTACCCACATGACTAAAGACACCCAACAAATATCGCCGACTCTATGAGTGCAAGGATCAAAATCAAGCGTAGACCAGTTGAGTAAATACATTAACGCAATAGAGAAAATTAGCCCAATAATGTTAAAGCCAAATAAAGATGTTGAAAGTGAAATGTTTTTTCTAAAGTAATCAATGAAACAAAAGCTGTGCAGTACAAAAGTACAAATGAGATAACCAGTTGAAAAGAAACGATGTTGCTCAAGAAAGTTAATTGGAAAAATACCAATCAGTACAATCAATACCCCTAGAATAGCGCCAGTAATGGTAATGATCCTGCTATATACATCGGTAAAAACATAATATCGCGCCAGCATCGAAAGCATCAAACAAGCGCCGCCAATCACTAAGCCCATGTTATATACAATCGCTAAAGGCGAGCTCATGTAGTCGCCTAAGGTGTCAGCGCGAATACTTAATGGACTGACTCCTAATCGAGCAACCTCAGCAATAAGTGCAGTACTAATCCCCAAACCACTGATCAACGCCGTCGCTAAAGACATGAAAATAATCATTAAATGTAAATCGTAATGTTTATTGGCTTCAATTGTTTGACTCATGAATGGCTTAATATCTGCTTTCGTTAACTAATTGTTAGTGACAGATTATCACTAATCGACATATTTTATTAAGAGGGAGATACAAAAAACCTGATATAAATTGCCAGTTGGCATTTCTATATCAGGTTTTAAAAGCGTTAAACTTATCGTCTAACCGCGCTGATTAGTTGCGCTTGCGTAAAATCACAATGGCTACAGCGACTACCGCTAAAATCATGCAGTACCAAGCGTAAGAGATGGCTGCTAATGGGCTAATAGCAAATGTAGATGCTATCAATAATGCTTGGGCGCCATGAGGGATAAGACCCTGAACAATACAAGCGAAGATATCTAATACACTTGCAGCACGTTTAGGTTCAACACCATGTTTTTGAGCTAAATCTTTAGCAATATCACCAGCAACGACAATCGATACAGTGTTGTTTGCCACACAGGTATTGGTGGCTGCAACAATACTGGCCATACCTAATTCAGCTGCTCGGCTTGACTGGCCGCCTTTAGCTTTTGAGAAACGTTTGATTAGTAATTCAATTTTTTCACTGACAAACTTCAGTCCACCTTGCTGCTGCATTAGTGCAGCTAAACCGCCAACAAGCATTGAAAGGATGAAGATTTCTTGCATGTTAGTGAAACCAGCATAAATATCTTGTCCAAACTGTATTACACCGTAATCAGCTACAAACAGCCCTGTTGCTCCAGCAAGTAAAATACCCACGGTTAGCACAACGAATACATTCACACCCGCTACTGCTAGAAATAAGATCGTTAAGTAAGGGATAACATTGATGATATCAATTTCTTGCGCGGCGACCTCAGCTTGTCCTTGGCCTGCAAAAGCAAATAGCACAAGCGTGATTAATGATGCTGGTAAGGCAAAGATTAAGTTCTCGCGGAACTTATCTTTCATCTCACAGCCCTGTGTTCGGGTTGCAGCAATGGTGGTATCAGAAATAATCGATAAGTTATCACCGAACAACGCACCTGACATAACAGCACCTGCCATTAGGGCGTAATCAATTTGCGCTTGGTCAGCAACACCTAAAGCAATTGGCGCAACAGCAGCAATGGTGCCCATTGAGGTGCCCATAGCGGTTGCAATGAAGGCGGCAATAACAAAGAAGCCAGGAAGCAACATGCTTGAAGGAATCATTGAAAGACCTAGTGCAACGGTTGCATCAACACCACCAGTGGCTTTAGCAACAGATGCAAAAGCACCTGCGAGTAAGTAAATTAAACACATCGCGATGATGTTGCTGTGACCGATACCCGCAATAAAGGTATCAATAGACTGATTTAGTTTTTGCTTCGATAGCAATAGCGCCAAAATAATCGCAGGTAAAATAGCGATGACACTTGGTAATTGATAAAAAGCGAAATCTACCCCTTGGCTTTGAAAGTAAACGCCAGCACCGATAAATAGCGCTAAAAAGGCGAATAGAGGCAATAAAGCGATAAAGGAGGCTGGGCTCGTCGTAGTTGTATTTTTTGTCGTCAAGGTCGTCTCTCTTTTTTTATTTCAGTGATACTGGTTATGCGTCTATGGATGCAATTGAGTACTTTAGCAAACTCTTCATTAATAGTCGTATTATGATGACTTCTTAAGTTCTGGCAAGCATAGGAGATCTACAAATTAGTGTCAATCTAGACGTCTAGACTTCTTTGCTTCTGAGCTAACTTTTACAAACTACACTAGGTTTCGTTTTGTAAAATTAACATTTGCGTATAAAAAATGTTGTGTGAGCGGGATTTATAAGCAAGTTGTGAGGCAAAGCTAGTGGCTCGTAAACCCGTTGGTTTAATTGGGGTTCAGATTACAGTTGTTTTTGATGCGCGTGTAAAGGGCAATTGAATACTGACAAGGTGAATAAAGGGCATTAGAAAACAGGTTTGATCTTGTATTGGAATCAACAAAAAAGCCAATGCAGAGCATTGGCTTTATAGCGTGAGCTTATATAGCTGAAGTTACATCCAGCGACTTTTCTGTTTACGCTGTGGTCTTGGTAAATAAACCAAAATAATGCCAATTAATGCGCCTAGACCTGCAATCAATGCGCCTTGTTGCCACATTTTAGATTGGGCATTATCTTTAATCGATTGCAGCTGCTGGTTAGCTGTATCACGTTCATTAGTGACTTTTGCTAACTCTGATTGCAACGAAGCAATTTGGTTGTTCGAAGACGTTAGCTGTTGTGCAACAGACTCGGAACTTTGATCTAATTGCGCTAAGGTTGATTTTGTTTGCGCTAATTCAGCTTCAATAATCGGTAAGCGAGTTCGCAAGCTTGAACCTGTTTCAATCAAGTCTGACTTTACCCAGCCTTCACGATCTTTATGATCACGAACTTTACTGTAATCGTTTTGCGTCTCGTTTAATAAGGTAATTGTCTGGCCAGCTTCAATACTGCCTAATATACGATACTGAGTACCAGGACCACCGTGGATGTAAATAAAGACATCGTCAGTAATGTAATGCGTCTGAGCCATTAAACCTTTTGAGAGCAGTAGCAGGGCTACTAATGTAAGCATTCTGAACACGTTATTTTTCCATACCATTAGAACTATCCGTCATGCTATTTATTTAGTGACTTGATTGCAAGGAAGAACGTCAAAGACTTATTTAAATAAGCGGTATTACTGATGTAAATGTGCATTATTAGTCAAAAACGCTGCAATCATTGCTTTTATTGCACAGTTTATTAGGCATTTTAACTCTCAAAAAAGAGCCACAAAAAAGCCGGACATTTTCATGACCGGCCTTTTAAGCAATTTTTAAGCAATATAGCAATCGCTATCTTAGCTAAATACACCCTTAATGGTGAAGAAGAATAAGATAGATAATGCAGCACCTGCAGGGAGAGTAACTACCCAAGAGATGACGATATTACGGACTACACCGATATTAATTGCAGCGATACCACGTGCCATTCCCACACCCAATACAGCACCAACAAGTGTCTGTGTTGTCGAGATAGGAAGACCAGTACCAGACGCAATGACAACCGTTGAAGCTGCCGCTAATTCTGCAGCAAAACCACGACTTGGCGTTAGGTGAGTAATGTTTTTACCAATGGTTTTCATAACGCGCTTACCAAAGATAGCTAGACCCATTACGATACCAACAGCACCTAAAGGTAGAATCCACCAAGCTAATGCTGCTTTAGACTCAATTTCACCGCCACTGTTAACAACAGAAACAACTGCCGCTAATGGGCCAATTGCGTTAGCAACATCGTTTGAACCATGGGCAAATGCCATACAACAAGCGGTAACAACCATTAAGATAGCGAATACTTTCTCTACGTTTGCATACTCAGCTTGACGGTTAACATTGGTTGGCATGTTTAAGCGACCAATAGCCACTCTACCGAAGATCCCTACACCGATAGCAACAGCAAGTGCTAAACCGTATGCTTCAACTGTAGAGAAGTGTAAACCAACGTGCTTAAGTCCTTTTGTGATAGTCACAAGCGACATAATAAAGCCCGCAAGTCCCATGTAAAAAGGCACGAAACGTTTTGCGTTCGCGAGTGGGTCATCGGTGTTGAAAATTAACTTTTGAACACTTTGGAACAGCATGAAAGCAATGAAACCGGATATCGCAGGTGTTACCACCCATGAGCCGATAATGCCAACAACTTTACCCCATTCAACCGCTTCAGTACCAACACCTACAGCAGCAAAACCAACAATGGCGCCAATGATAGAGTGAGTTGTTGATACAGGCCAGCCTAATGCTGACGCCGCGATTAACCATAAACCTGCCGCTAATAAAGAGCCGATCATGCCGTATACCAGTAATTCAGGCGATTCAACGAAGAAACTTGCGTCAATAATACCTTTACGAATAGTACTGGTAACTTCACCACCTGCTAAATAAGCACCGGCAAATTCGAAGATCATTGCAATAATAATTGCTTGTTTGATTGTGATGGCGTTGGAACCTACTGAGGTACCCATAGCATTGGCAACGTCATTTGCGCCAATACCCCATGCCATCAAAAATCCAAATACAGCCGCAATACCAATTAGCATTGGGCCATTGGTGACTAATACATCAACCATGTTGTTTCCTTGATAACCTTGTTAGTTATGAACTGCGAGCTAACATTAGCTCTAGGCGAGAGCCTACACGCTCAGCTAAATCAGCTAAGCCTCCAACCCATTCGATGATTTTGTACATGAACATTACATCGACAGGATTCAAATCTGCTTCCAAGCTTAGTAGTAAACGACGTACTTGGATCTGCAAATCATCAGAATCAGCTTCAATCAGATCTAATTCATTGATCATCTTAGCGACTAATTCGACTTCACGACCACGGAAACCTGTTTCAAGAAGGTCATCGAGTTCGTTAATTGCTTGCTTAGCAAGAGAGACAGCATCTAAACAACGTTTGAGGTAAGCGTTAAACGGTGCTTGAACTGGTTGAGGGAACACTAATTGGCGACCAATAATTCGGCCTGAGATGTCTTTAGCTTTGTTGGCGATTTTGTCTTGTTGAGTTAATAACTCAAGCAAGTCAGTACGCTCAACAGGCATGAACAACCCACTAGGAAGGGTAAGACGAATTTCACGCTTCAGCGCGTCAGCGTCATTTTCTAATAAGCTAATTTGCTTACGTACATTTACAGCTTCATCCCAATCACCCGAAGTCGTTGCTTCAAAGAAGGGTACGAGTAAAGATGCACATTCGTGAACTTTATCTATATGCTGTTCTAATGGTTTAAGGGGTGATTTTGCAAACACACCTAAAATAGAGTTTACTGGCATTGCGGTTAACCTATTTAATGATTCCAAAGTTGGAAAAACGGGCGCATGTTACCTCAAGCGTCCGCATATTGAAACTGTGTTTTTAATTTAATCTACAGTTATTAGCGCTCAGTATATAGAACTGAGTTGCGCAATCCTAAGGGATTTTTATTACAGAAATGTGACATTATGAACTTAACATGACGCATTTATGAAGATTTAATGACAAGGTGAGTAGAAAGTCAATGGACGCTGAGATAGAACTGAAGCTGTTTATGCAGTCGCAATACCATGATTTACTAGTTAAATTACTCAATGGAATGAGCGAATCCACACCACAAAATACCCGTGAATTATCCAATAAATATTTCGATACAGCGGCATTACAACTTCGTCGTTGGAAGATGGGATTGCGGGTAAGAAGTAGTGAAAACTTTACAGAGCAAACCATTAAAACTGCAGGCTCAGTTATTGGTGGTATTCATACACGACCTGAATACAATGTCCCTATTGAACAAAAAATACCCTCTCTTAATTTGTTTCCTAAAGACATCTGGCCAAATGAAGCGGATATCGACGGATTACAACAAGATCTACATTGTGTTTTTGAGACCAATTTTACCCGCCAAGCTTGGCATATTTATATCGAAGGTAGCTTAGTTGAAGTGGCATTTGATGTCGGTGAGGTGCTTGCTAATGGTGAATCAGAGCCTATTTGTGAAATTGAGTTTGAATTATTAGCAGGTGAAGCATCAGCTTTATTACACCTTGCCATTGAAGTGGCGCGCACCATTCCGGTTCGACTAGGTAAAGCCAGCAAGGCGCAGCGTGGTTATCAATTATCTGGGCACCAACATTCAGCTCCGCTAGAGAAGATAGATTACATTTGTCTGCCAACAGACAAGAGCTTGCCAAAAACCTTAGAAGTATTACTGGAAACAGGTATCGAGCGTTGGCAAATCATTGAGTCCTTATTGATTGAAACCCGAGATATTCCTCATCAAGCTAAACTTTGGATGCAGCTCAGGGCATGTGTCAGATTATTAAGGCTGACCTTGAGTCAATTTGGGTTACTTAATAAGCAAGTTTTGCAATATTTTGAATTAATAGAACAGCAAATGCAGTTCATTGAGCCATTGCAAAGTTTAAGTCTTATTTTAGATGAACAAAAAAAGTTACTTGGTAAACGCGCAGATAAAACCGTGATCGCCGAACTCGTGATGACAAAAGTCACTGAGTTGGTTTCAAGCCATAAACTGGCTCACCTTTGGCAAGTGCCAGAGTATGGACAACTGCAATTATCATTAGTCGATTTATTATTAAAAACCACTAACGGTAGCCATCAGATGGTGGATTACCCTGAACTTGGCTTATTCGCTAATCATTTACAGCAGGACTCTTGGCAAAAAATTGTTAATTTAATGCCGGTAACAGCTGCAATGGACAGTTTGGATTATCAAAAGGTTGCCCAGAGATTAGACGAAAGTATTTTGGTTGGCTTTGCTTATGGTGAGTTATATCAAGCTGAAGATAGAGAAGCCTTTCGCGCCCCTTGGCAAGACCTGGCGTTAGGGATCCAAACATTAGGCAGTTATCAATTATTATCTGAAATCACCCAAGACAGTGATATTGAAATCGCTAGTTGGTTGGAAGATAAAGCACAAAGTTTACTTTTTGCGATGGAGCACTCTAGAAAAAGCGCCCTTGGTAATCAACCTTACTGGAAATGATAAACTCCTAACAACTTGTATCGAATCACAGGTATCTAATAAGAGTCAGTGCTAGATAACTCATTTAAGCCATCGCTTAATATATAAAAAAACCTATCAAATGATAGGTTTTTTATTGGTTATGTACGACCATAACAATGTTTGATAAAAATTTAAGATGCTATGAATGATAAATATGCAATAGTTTGATAATTTATCTAAGAATGAAAGGCACTTCCTTATAATAAAGTTTAATCATTTTTAAACTCACTTTTGGACAATTCCGAGTTACGATGAACAAGTACAGCTGAACTTTCTGATAACGTATTCTATGCCAAACACATCAATTGACTACAAAGTAGTGGCCAATTTTACTTGATCACTACAAGAAGATTTTAACGAATTGAAAGCCTGTTCTGTTTAAAAGGTAAACTTACTGCTTTACTCAGCTTCATCATTGAAGTGCGTTAAGCAGTAATATACTTGACTAAAACTTGCCTTAATTTACTGGCACATCCAATAAAATCACTTCACTGTCTTCTAAGACTTCAATTGTGATTGTTTTTTGAAGTGTCACTTCAGCGCCATCACCTTTTTGCATGACGACTTCTGTTTGATCATCCATAACTTTAAAGCTACCTGAAGATGCCAACACATACATTTGTTGCTCAATTTTTTGAGTAAATCGGGTTCCTTTTTTAAGTACTCCGCCATATACCCGGGCTAGCTGATTAATAAACAGCGCGCTACCTTCATCTTCAGGGAATCCAGATACTAATAATGGCAGTCCGTTTGTGTTGTTCTCATTGCTGAATTGTTTAGTGTCCCAACGAGGCTCCACGTTACGCTTATTAGGCTCAATCCAAATCTGATAGAAAGTTAGTGGATCTTTCGTCAAATTATATTCCGAGTGAGCAATCCCTGTTCCTGCACTCATCACTTGGACTTCTCCGGCAGGTGTCACCCCTTTATTGCCAGCACTGTCTTTATGCGTAATTGAACCTGTTCGAACAAAGCTAACAATTTCCATATCTTGGTGTGGGTGAGTAGGGAATCCCGTTCCAGACTGAACCCAATCATCATTAACAACTCGCAGTACGCCAAAACCCATACGTTGTGGATTATAGTAGTTAGCAAAACTAAAGTGATGACTCGATTTTAGCCAACCGTGATCCGCTTTACCTAGCTCATTAAATGCATATAGTTTAATCATGGTGTTACCCTCGTTGAATTCTAATAAAAGTTGTTAATTGTGCAGTGCGTTAGTGAGTGCGCTTAGCAATGACATTATCTATAGATAATCGTCCGCCACCTTGCAGCATTAGCGCTGTGCTGATGACAACTAAAGACAAAGCAAATTCGTATCCGTTATTGACCATAAACAGTCCGTTTTCAAAATGGACAGTAAAGAGTGCCACAAGCATGGTTATTGCCAATACCAGTGCGGTTGGGCGAGTGAGCAATCCAAGAATAATGAACAGTCCGCCAACAAATTCAGCGCTACCGGCCAAGAAAGCCATAAGCACACCAGGTGCTAAACCGATTGATTCCATCCATTGCCCTGTGCCTTCTAAACCATATCCTCCAAACCATGCAAAAAGCTTTTGAGCACCATGCGCCATGAAAATTAATCCGACTGGGATTCTCAATACTAAAGCTGTCCAGTTTTGGCTTGAAGCTGTCATTTTATTAAGTTGTGATGCAATCATATTTATTTCCTAAGTTCATTGTTTCTGAATGTTGAAGCTATTATATTTAAAGGTACTGACGATTAATAACGATCATAATTGAACAACCAGTTCAAAAGGATTGAACAATGAACTCACCTATCACTTTAGATGCATTAAAAGTACTGGATGCGATTGAACGTAAGAAAAGCTTTGCTGGGGCAGCAGATGAATTATTTCGGGTGCCCTCGGCCATCTCTTATACGGTCAATAAACTTGAAGAAGACTTAGATCTTGCTATTTTTGACCGCAGCAAAAGAAAGGCTGAGTTAACCGCTGTTGGAAAATTGATTGTTGAACAAGGTCGATTGATATTGGATGCAACTAACGAATTAACCTATATGGCTAAACAGTCAGCGAGTGGTTGGGAGTTAGAGATTCGGATCGCCCTCGATAGTATTTTATGTTTCAAGCCTATCTATGCGTTAATTGAACAGTTTCAAGTCACTCATCCATGGATTGATATCAAAATTACTGAAGAAGTTTTTGGTGGTACTTGGGATGCTTTAAGTGCAGAGCGTTGCGATCTTATCATTGGTGTTGAAGGTAGTGAGCGCAACAACAGCTTTAAGACAATCCCTATCGGTCAACTTGAGTTTATCTTTGCAGTCGCTAAAGACCATCCTATTCGACGAGCACCGCAACCTCTAAGCAACGACTCTATTAAACAATATCCATCAATTGTTGTGGCAGATAGCTCAAGGCACCTCGCATTGCGTTCAGCGGGCTTACTTGATGGACAGCCACGTATAACCGTCGCCAATATTGTCCAAAAAATTGACTTGCAAGAATTGGGGCTGGGGATTGGATATTTACCGGTCCATCGTATTCAAGATGAATTGGCGAGTGGGAAATTGGTGGCGTTATCCGTCAACAAGCCAGAAATTCGGGCTATCGACTTATGTGTCGCTTGGCGTAAAGATAATAAAGGCAAAGCGCTTGCTTGGTTTGTAGAGCAAATACAAGCCCTACAAAGCGATGTTTTTCTGGGAAAGCATCGCAATTAACAGTGACACCCATAATTAATTTTTTTGAACGCCATAGAAAGATTAGAATGCTTCATTTTTGATAATATTAAATTCTTCTTTGTTTATTTTACCCGACTCAAGTTCATCTTTTACTTTTGAAACTATCACGCGACAGTCCATACATGACGATCAGCATCTGAAATATAACCATAGATATAAAGGCTAGTTTTTTGGTCCCAGTAAAGCTATTTTTATTGATAATATTGGCAAACTCTTGGGCAATAATTATAACTGTACAGATACAGCTAAAAGGGAGTAAGTCTGGAGCAAGCTTTGTTGAATTTAAAAGTGACCGTTTGAATTAGCTGCTAACACTTATAAGCAAATTAATCGGGTCAGAGTAAAAGTAGGTTTGTATATGACCCAGTGTTATTTTCAAAAACAGAAATAACATAAGAATCAACTTCAGGCTCAATCCTTTCATCCATAATTAGATTAGGTTTTGTATGCCAAATGGCTTTGAATCCACATTTGACGAAATATCGAGCCAACTCGCTTTGGGGCAAAAACGTTTAAGACCACCAATTCTATACTTCATTTATATTGGCTCAGTTACAGCAGATCATTACTTCTATCTAACCCATTGCCTGCCGCAGGCTTATGTGCAGATACAGCTGCGAGACGCTACAAGTAAGTCCATGTAAGCTCTGCCAAAACATCCATGTTTTGGAAGCTCGCTGCTGCATCTA
>NZ_JAJGZS010000028.1:0-68571 GCF_020806285.1 Shewanella sp. 10N.7 | reverse complement strand
CCGCTAATTGCGCATTAGTATCAGAGAACTTGATGTACGGGTTGCCTGCTACTTGCGAATTGGTATCAGAGAACTTGATGTATGGGTTACCTGCTACTTGTGCATTAGTATCAGAGAACTTGATGTAAGGGTTACCTGCTACTTGTGCATTAGTATCAGAGAACTTGATATATGGGTTACCTGCTACTTGTGCGTTAGTTTCAGAGAACTTGATATATGGGTTGCCTGCTACTTGTGCATTAGTATCAGAGAACTTGATGTATGGGTTACCTGCTACTTGTGCGTTAGTTTCAGAGAACTTGATGTATGGGTTGCCTGCTACTTGTGCATTAGTATCAGAGAACTTGATGTACGGGTTGCCTGCTACTTGCGAATTGGTATCAGAGAACTTGATGTATGGGTTACCAGCTATAGAATTAAACTGGTCTAGGTTATTAACATTTACTTCCGTTGTAATATTAGCAGCAGAAGTCGAAGTTAGAAGTGCAGCTATGATAATTCCGTTAATCATTGTTTTAGTCTCTCAGTTCAGGGTTAATAAAAAAGTTTTTTATTTGACGTCTGAACTGCTAGTTGCACTTGTTGTGCCAATGTTAACTGATAATTTGTTTTTCTTCTTGTTTGTTGAAATTGATATTCAATAACTTGGTAAATTCAACTTCTGGTACTGGCTTACTAAAAATGTAACCCTGGATCTCTTCACATTTTAGCGCTTTCAATATATTGAGTTGAGCATCATCTTCAACACCTTCACCGACAACTGATAAGCCCATGTTATGTGCGATGGTGATAATACTGTCTACCATTTTCAGATCTCTATCTGATTTACTGATGTCATCTACAAATGACTTATCAATTTTTAAACAGTGGATTGGGAAACGCTTTAAATAAGATAATGATGAATAACCAGTACCGAAATCATCCAACGCTAAGGTCACGCCCATTTGGGCAAGTTGATTCATGACTTTAATTGCATTTTCTGGGTTTTTGATAATTGTACTTTCAGTGATCTCCAATTCTAAATGACAAGCAGGTAGCTTGGTAAGCTGTAAGACGCTGGAGATACGTTGTTGTAGATCGGGAAGGGCAAACTGTCTAGATGATAAATTAATGGCGACACGGCCGTTAAAGATACCTTGCTCACGCCATTTCTGTGCTGCAAAGCAAGCTTTTCGTAAAACTAAATCACCGATTTCAACAATAAGGCCGTTTTCTTCAGCTAATGGAATAAATTCATTAGGAGCGATAATTCCGTGTTCGGGGTGAACTAGTCTAACCAATGCTTCCATGCCAACGAGGCTGTCTTGTTTCAAATCCACTTTAGGTTGGTAGTAAACTTCAAAGAGATCCTCTTTAAGGCCTTCTCGAATTAAGTTTTCAATTTCCAGTTGACGTAATGCATTCTGATTTAATGATTCTGAATAGAATTGATAACGATTGCCACCGCCTGATTTTGCGTGATACATGGCAATATCTGCTTTACGTAGCAAGGCTTGTTCATTTTGTTCGTCTTCAGGATACAGAACGATACCAATACTCAAGCCAACAACTAGCGATTCATTGTCAATTTTAAACTCTTTTTTTAAAGCATCAATGATCCGTGAGGCAATTGCTGCACAAGACCCAATATCAGGGTTGTGATCAACTAAAATTGCAAATTCATCGCCGCCTAAACGATATAAACTCACATGCTTAGGCACATTGTTTTGAATACGTTTGGCAACATCAACAAGTAACTCATCACCAATTTGATGACCAAGAGAGTCATTAATCCGCTTGAAGTTATCCAAATCTAAAACCATCAAAGTGTGATGAATATCTTTTTTAACTAAATTATTCAATGTAACTTGAAGGCTAGAACGGTTAGGAAGGCCTGTTAAAATATCACTGTTAGTGAGCTTTCTTAATTCTTCTTCTTGTTGTTTACGACGGGTAATGTCTGAGAATACACCAACATAATGAGTGGTTTCGCCTTGTTGGTTGTATATAGCATCAACAGTAAGTTCCATCAGGAAATGACTACCATCACCTTTATTTGCTTCTAGTTCATTACTCCAACAACCTTGTTGTGACAGTGAAGCATGAATTTGATTTGAATATGACTCAGGGTAGCGGCCAAAACTAAATAGTTGACCAATAAATTCATCTCGTGATTGGTTTGTAAGTTCACAACAGGCATCATTGACTTCAACAAAACGATATTTTTCATCGAGGATAAACATACCTTCTGAGATATTTTCAATGGCGCGCTCAAACAAACGTAATTGTTCTTCAGTTTGTTTTAAATTATTAATGTTTTTTATTGTTCCAGTCATTCGAACAGGGTTTTCTTTCTGATCTCTTTCTACTATTTTTGCTCTATCTAAAATCCACATCCAGAGGTTTTCACGACTTTTGACACGATAAGCAACCTCAAAATGATCTGTAAGGCCTTTAAAGTGGTCATTAAGCGCTGTTTTAACTCGGTTTTGATCTAATGGATGAATATTACTTTCTTCGCCAGGTTTACCGGAACGTTGACCATCTTGAGGGAACTCTAAAGTCCCCCAGATATTGGAGCGGTATATCTCTCCAGTTTCGATATCCCAATCCCACATTTCATCGCCACTGCCCCAAAGGGATAATTTTAACCTTTCTTCACTTAATGCAATTTGTTTCTGAATTTGACGACGGCGTAAAATAACTTTGGTAATAATAAATAACAATATAAAACACAACAGAGTGTAGGATAGTTTTGCTTCAAAAGAGTAATACCAAGGTGGGGTGACGGTTATTTGAATAGACTTGGTATCACCTTGTTTTCCTGAAAGCTTATTAATGGCATAAACATGGAAGTTATAAATTCCGGCTGAAAGGTTTGTGTACGTGGCTGAATTTATATTTTGAGAAGGTAACCAGTCATCATTGAGCCCTTGCATTTGATAATAAAAAATAAAATCATCTAGTGGTTTACCAGGAGCTATGAATGTAAATGAAAAAGGGTAATCAGAATACTTTAAAGTGATATTAGATTGTAAATCGATGGGTTGTTGTAGGATATTACCTCCCACCTTTTCTGAAACATTGAACAATTGAAAGTCATTCAGTGCAACATCTGAGGAATCTATACTAACAATCTCTTGATATATTTCTGTTGGATTTATAATACTTAAACCATTGGAGCCACTGAATAGAGCCGTATTACCTATAACTAAAGACCCTTGTGAATTATAATCACTTTGTGCTCCATGTTTTGTTGATACTGTAATATTCTTAGAATTTATTTTATTAGTGATATTTATTTCAGTGGCAGATGAAGAAATAATAAAGTTATCAAAAGATTCAATTGAATAAACTAGTTTGTTATTTTTATAAACTTCTCCGAGCTCTAAGTTTTTAGTTGAGAGCTTTAATAAAGAATTTCGCGTACCAAACAATAAATCTTCACCGTCTAGCTCCAAGCTTGTAACCATACTCTGACTGTAAACTTTCTCCACTATTTTTTCATCTATTTTGAATAAGCCCCCTTGGGAAGCGATCCAAAAAATATTATCTTGTTTTACTAAATCGAATATTGGGTATCTTTCTCCAGTTGAAATAGCATATTTTTCTTTGTCATTTTCGTAAACAAACACTTTGCCATCAATTGTTGAAAGGTAAATCTCATTTCTATTTACATCTTTTGTGACATTAGTAACTTGTTCATTAGATATTTTTGTTTCCGAAAAGTTTTGCAAGTCGATCTTAGTTAAACCATTAACATTACCAATGTACAAACTATTATTTAAAACTTGGATTGACTTTGGTCCATCAAAATCTGTTAAAGTTATTGAATTTACTTCATTGAGTTGCTTATCAAGAACTTTGATAGAAGAGGAGTCTGCAGCTACATATATATTTTTACTATCTCGAGTAATTGACCAAATGTTTTCAGTTACTAATTTAGAATTTTTTACTAGATTTCTACTTCTATCAACCTTAATTAAACCAAGGTTAACATCTGCAATGAATGTTGCTGATTTTGTTTCTTTAATTATAGGTCGTTTTATTGAGCCTTCAATAGAGATAAATCCGACGTTTTGAATATCTTTATTGTCTTTTAATTTGACAATGTTAGAACCAACTATTGATATTATTTCTGTGCTGTCTTTAGATTGCTCTAAATAGGTTAAGGTTAAGGGTGAAAATATATTTTTCTTATTATTACTATAGCCTAATAACCCACTTTTAGTTGAAATTATCAACTCTCCACTCAGCAATCCTATATCGTTCGAGCTATCTTCTATAATTGTTAGTTTATCATTTTCTAACTTAAAAACATTTCCATTATAATTTCTTATATAGAAAGTATTATCAATTTCAACTATTTTTTTTACTTCCTGAAGCGCTTTACTTTCAAATCCCCAAATTACTCTAGTAAGCTCTTTATTTATGATAAGAACCTTGTTGTTTAGTCCTAAGGCTACTCCTTGAGATAAGTTTGAAATATACCAAATTGGTTCATCAATTTTTTTTGATTCAATTAAAACCGGAGAAAATGTTTCTGAGTTTTTATTAAATACAGCTAGCCCTTTATCTGTTCCTACTATAAGTCTATTCTGGCTATCAATGAAAAGTGTTTTTATAAATGAGCTAGGCAGATTCGATACACTATCTTCGGCATAAAAATGCCTGAAGGTTTTACCATCAAATCTATTCAAACCATTTACCGTACCGAGCCAAATGTAACCTTGTCCGTCTTCAACTATACTTGTAACCGTTGATTGAGATAGTCCATTATCAACATTGAAACTTTCAGTATTGAGTAGTAATTCATAGTTGCTATCAGAATCAGCAAACGCAAGCCCAGCGAATGCGTGGACGAGGAGAAATGTACAAATTACCAACCGACTTATCATTTGCATAAAAATTATACTTTTATCTTCTGTAATCGAGATTTATTCAATGTAATACTCCACTTTTTCAGAAAGTTAATAGTTTGTCAAAAATTGGTAAGAATAAAAAAAATCTCACTCGAACACTTGTGCTTATTTTGTACAGTCAATGTATTTGTTTGATTGAAAAACATCTTTAAAACACTGTATTTTGATGTCTAATTAGATTTTTATTCTGCAAATTCATTTCCGTTGGTGTTTTTATAAAACTTGTAAAAGTTTATAAACGCTAGGCTGTTTTTCTAGAACTCAAATTTATCAGCGTTATGTTTAAAGCCTTTTAAATCGGTAATGACCTGTGCTGTTGGCATTGGCTCTAACTGATTATGCTGCTCACCAGCATTAAACATCACTAATCTGTCACTGTGTTTACTACGCATATTACTAACAATAAACTTAATCAAATCTGCACGGGTAAATTGCTTAATTTCTTCAACGACTCTTTCACGCTGTTTGAAGTCGTAATCTCTATTGCCAAGACAGACCCAGTAACGCTGGCTTCGACTCTTAAGATTGGCATCTTTCTCTAAAATTTGATTTATTAATCCAAGCTTAGTGGCTTCCCATTGCTCTTTGGTTATTTGCATAACAGCGTAATTAAAGTCTGCAATGAACTCATCGATAGCTTCGAGTAACTTGCGAGGTCCGGTGGTTGGAGATTGTATGTAGAATATCATCCCTGGATGGCGATTGAGTGGCAGATATCCTGTTCCTACCATGTAACCAAGCTGTTTTTCTGTCCTAAGCTCATGGAAAAAAGTAGACGACATTGTGTGGTTTAGCAAACTAAATAAACCAATATTATGAGCGGTAGTTTCATTTGATTGGTAGTAAACAATAATGGCGCTATCTTGATGTTCGACTGAGAGTTCACGCATTAACGTGCCTCTATCGGTAAGATTAATCAGTTCTCGGCTTGATTCTGAACTGGGTTTTGTTACCAGTGAAAGCACGAGTTTCAAACGTTTTGCAAGCTGCTGCGTTTCACTGACTAGCCAATCTCCATAAACCAATCCTTCGACATAGATTTTCTCGTAAAATGCGCTTACATGGTCATGAAGTTCATCTAAGGTGACATCTTCAAGCATTTCGGCCATCTTAGCGGGTTCATATGAACGTTTTTGCAAGGTAACCGTTAAGCTGGAGAATAATTGAGCGATAGGTTTTGCTTGTGCAACATTAGTCCAGCTTCTGAGTAATTGTTTTTTGATGAGTTTAAAACGGTCTTGGGTAAAGTTTCTTTCTCTAGCTTTATCTATGACCAAGGCCAACAAAGTTTCTTGATTACCGGTAAACCCAGTTAAATGTAAGGTAATGCCACCTTGATGAGGATATATATTGTAATTAAGTCCTGCTACTTCAGCTTGATAGGTTGACTCAGTTAAATAATCTAAAACCATTTCAACATACAAACGGGTTAACGCGGCATGCTTAGGGGTAGGGCTTGCATTTTCAGAGTCTAACGAAAGATATAAATGACCTTTAGGAACATTAAACTCATCATCTTTACGATGCCAAATTCGATAACCTTCATCTTCAGCTACAACTACAGGTACATCACTCTTACTCAATTCAATACGTGATTGTGGATCGCTGACGATAAAAGGATTTTTAGTCGGTAGTGACAATTCTTTTCTTGGTTCGGCTTGTTGCCAGAGAGCAATTTTGGTTTCAGGTATTTCCTCAATTGAGTAAGGTGTGAAATACCATTTAGCTTGCTGGTTAGTACTGACTTCTCTTGAAACAAGCTGAGTACGCATATTGCTTGGTACGAACATAGCTAAAAGAGCGAGTGCTTCATCTGCATCTAATCCATCCATGCGGTAATCACCAAATACAATATCTTCAACCTCATAGTGTTGCATGTTGATACTGAGATGGCTGGCTAAATCAAGGATTTTAATTTGTTCTTGGTATTTAAACGCGGTAGACAAAAGGCTCGCTCTTTCATCATAACGCCAAGACTCTATTCCTGAAGTACGAATTAATTGAATATACTCGAAAGTGCACTCAATTATGGAGTCTATTTGCTGTAACCCTTTCTCAGTAAGCTGAATACTGATGCTGTAATCTTTGAAGTTATAACCATTGACACCACCACCCGCTGACAGGTTGTTTGCCAAGCCTTGCTCTTTTAAATAAGAAAGTAAACTGCCAGGGCTTTCATTGCCGAGTAAATGACTAATAAACGTCAGTGGTTTACGTTGATAAAAGGGTTCAATGCAAGGGAGCTCAAAACTGATATTTAATCTTTTTTGATCTTTAACGGGGGCGATGTTGATATGTTTTAACTTTGCATTGTCATCGAGATAGGGAGTATCAGGATAGCTTGCTTTAACATTTCGATTGTTAATTGTACTGAAAAAATGTTCCGCATATTCAGCCTGCGCATCCAGTGACAAGGGGGATACCAAGCAGAGCGTCATAATATTTGCACTGTATTTCGATTGGTAAAAGTCTAATAACTCTTGTCTCACTTCAGCTTCATTTCCTGCAAGGGTTTGCAGGTTGCCCACAGAAAACTTACTAAAAGGATGGCCGGGGTTAACGGACTCTTTTTGAACTTGATATACCCGTCGAATATCATCTTTAAGCTTTAAACTATATTCAGAGTCAATGGCATGTCTTTCTCTGTCGACTAGTTCTAGATCGAATTTTGGTGCGATAAAAAATTGACTGAATCTATCTAATGACTCTTCAAAGAGATCAGCATCAATACTGTAAAAAAAGTTTGTTTGCTCGGTGCCTGTCCAAGCATTATTTGAACCACCATGTTGATTAATAAACTGATGATATTCGCCAGAATCCGGAAACTTATCTGTGCCTAAAAACAGCATGTGCTCTAAAAAGTGAGCCATACCAGGACGTGATATCGGATCATCAAAATGACCAACAGAGACTGTCATCGATGCAGCAGCTTGTGTCGCTGCTTTATCTTCAACGAGTAACACCCTTAATGCGTTATCAAGCACAATATGTCGGTATTGGCGATGATCATTTGGGCTGGTGACAATGCTATTTAGTTTGTTTTGTGCTGTGTCTGGTTTTATGGTCAAGATAATGCTCCAGATAAGAAGGCTTGTTATATATTGATCTCGTTGGCGGCTTTTAGCAAATATCTAATGAAAATATCGACTAAAGACTAATTAAATTTACTTCATTGTTACTTTGTAGATGCGATATTTAAGGCTACAATTGGAAAACAAACACAATAATAATGAGTAGCGATAATGAGCACCAATAGAAGTATGCAGCTATTTTTGATGCGACATGGTGAAGCTGGTTTTGATGCACCATCAGATAGAGAAAGAATGCTATCACAATTAGGGCGCACTCAATCTAACGCCATGGCAAATTGGTTAACTGAAAAAGTCAGCAGTGTAGACTTAGTGATTGTTAGTCCTTACTTACGAGCTCAGCAAACCTGGCAAGAAGTTGCTAAACATCTACCTGAACCAAGTAAATGGTTAGTGTTAGATGATATTACACCATCAGGAAGCCCACAAATTGCTGTCGATGCTATTTTGGCTTATGCCGAACATTATCAAGCTAAAAAAGTGTTAGTGATTGCACACATGCCTATTCTTGGCTACATGGTCAGCGAGTTAGTCGCAGGCATGGAACCGCCCATTTTTGCAACGTCAGCCATTGCCTCAATAGAACGTAATGAGCATGGCGGTCATTTTGATTTGATGCAGACACCCGCTCAAATGAGTGCATAAAGCGAATTGTTAGGTTTTGAATACTGAATTCATAACCCTAAAGCTCATAAGTCTAGAGCTCATAACCTTTGAATTCATAACCTTTGAACTCATAAATACAGAGCTCTTAAATTAAGGGCTCTTAAATGAAGGGAGCGAAATTAAGAGCACTAGTAAATAAACATCACTGCTTATCTTCGATGCGCATGCTCGCCAATATCAATCAAAATCAATAATGCAGCATCCGCTCCCCATTCTTTAGGGGCTTGATGAAACGCTTTAACTTTAGGGTGTTGAGCCAGCCACATCGGTAATTGCTGTTTTAATATTCCCGAGCCATAGCCGTGCATGACACAGCAACACAAAATGTGCTGTTTTACACAAGCCTGTAGCAATGCAGCCAATTCCAACTTAGCTTCTGCTTGGCGCATGCCATGTAAATCCAGTAGTAAATCAGGCTGATAATCTCCGCGACGCAAACGCTTTAATTCAATTTTCTCTACACCTTCATTGAGCCAACGCATAGGGCCTTCAACAGGTAATATCGGATGATAATTATCTGAAAAATAGCTATCAGCGTAAACCTGTTGTTCTTTTACTTCGACTTGTTGTTTGGATTTGACTGACTGCTTAAAGTGATGTTTATCTTGATTTAACGGCTTAACACCGCCAAATTGCTCTGAAAACAGTGCAAAGTCAGGATTATTTTCTTTATTCATGGCGCTATTGTATTGAATTCTAGGTCATCTTAATAGACTTCAGTTACAATGGTCAGGAACAATTTTTCAGGAGTTATGTTTTGGATAAAATCTTTGTGGATGAAGCTGTCACCGAATTAAGAACCGTTGGCGATATGTTGCGTTGGGCTGTAAGCCGTTTTAATGATGCGAACATTTATTATGGGCACGGAACTGATAATGCTTGGGACGAAGCTATTTCTTTGGTTTTCCATGCTTTACATCTTCCTGAAGAAATTGGTCAGCAGGTGGTTAACTCCAACTTGACCAGCAGTGAAAAACACAAAATTGTTGAGCTAATTATTCGTCGTGTTCGTGAGCGTTTACCCGTTCCATATTTAACCAACAAAGCACGTTTTGCTGATTTAGAGTTTTACGTTGATGAACGTGTGTTAGTGCCGCGCTCGCCAATCGCTGAGATGATCAACAATGGTTTCAGTCCTTGGTTATATAACAAGCCTGTTACTCGAGTGATGGATTTATGCACCGGTAGTGGCTGTATCGCTATTGCATGCGCTTATGCATTTGAAGATGCTGAAGTTGATGCGTTAGATATTAGTGAAGATGCATTAGAAGTGGCACAAATAAACATCGAATCACTGAATGTATTAGATCGCGTGTTCCCAATTCAATCGGATATTTTCTCCGCAATTGAAAAAGGCCCACATTACGATTTGATCGTATCGAACCCACCATACGTAGATGAAGAAGACATTGGCGATATGCCAGATGAGTATCATCACGAGCCAGCTATTGGCTTAGCATCAGGTCGTGATGGTTTAGATTTAACTAAACGTATTCTGGCCAATGCTGCTGATTATCTGACACCAGATGGTTTACTTGTGGTTGAAGTCGGTAACTCAATGGTGCATTTGAATGAGCAATTCCCTGATGTGCCATTCACCTGGGTTGAGTTTGAACATGGCGGAGACGGTGTGTTTGTACTTACATATGATCAGCTAGTTGAAAATGAATCACTTTTCGCCATCTATAAAGATAGTGAATAATAACGATTAGAAAAAATAAATTACGTTGAGGTAATCAGATAGCATGTCGGGAAATAGCATAGGTCAAAATTTTGTCGTGACGACGTTCGGCGAGAGTCATGGTGTTGCATTAGGTTGTATTATTGATGGTTGCCCACCAGGTCTTGAACTTACCGTTGAGGATATGCAACACGATTTAGATCGCCGCCGACCTGGTACCTCACGTTATACCACTGCGCGCCGCGAGCCTGATGAGGTGCGTATTTTATCTGGTGTGTTTGAAGATAAAACCACAGGTACTTCAATTGGCTTATTGATTGAAAATACCGATCAGCGCAGTCAAGATTATTCCAATATCAAAGATTTATTCCGTCCGGGCCACGCTGATTACACTTATCAGCAAAAGTACGGTTTACGTGATTATCGTGGCGGTGGACGTTCGTCTGCCCGCGAAACTGCAATGCGTGTTGCTGCTGGCGCTGTAGCGAAAAAATACTTAAAGCAAGTTCATGGTATCGAAATTAACGGTTACATGTCTCAGCTCGGTCCTATTTTCGCAGAATCAGTAGATTTAAATGAAGTTGAACAAAATGCTTTCTTCTTTCCTGATGCGTCTAAATTAGAGCAACTGGATGAGTACATGCGTGATTTGAAAAAATCAGGTGACTCAGTCGGAGCTAAAATTACCGTTGCGGCAACAGGCGTACCTGTTGGACTCGGTGAGCCAGTATTTGACCGTCTTGATGCTGATATTGCTCATGCATTAATGGGCATTAATGCTGTTAAAGGCGTTGAAATCGGTGATGGTTTTGGTGTGGTAACCCAAAAAGGTTCTGAGGGGCGTGATTTAATGTCCCCAGCAGGCTTTGAGTCAAACCATGCTGGTGGTGTGTTAGGTGGTATTTCTTCTGGTCAACCTATCGTTGCTCATATAGCACTTAAGCCAACTTCAAGCATTTCAGTTCCTGGTCAAAGCATGACTGCTCAAGGTACTACGGCTGATGTGGTCACAAAAGGGCGTCATGATCCTTGTGTTGGTATCCGTGCTGTGCCGATTGCAGAAGCAATGCTTGCAATTGTATTAATGGATCACTTACTTCGCCATCGCGCACAAAATCAGGACGTGGTTTCTGAAACTCCCGTTATCGGTATGAAATAAATGCCTAATGCGTCATCAGCTGAGCCTAACGTTCGTTGGCTCAGCGCTTGTTACTTTTTCTTTTTTTCAATTCTTGGCTTAATGGTTCCATACCTTGGTGTGTTTTTTGATAACCGAGGTTTTAATGCCCAAGAGATTGGCTTTCTGATGGCAATCCTTATGGGAACGCGAATTATTGCTCCCAATGTTTGGGCTATGGTTGCCGATAGAACCGGTATGCGTTCTGAGTTAGTTAAATTCGGATCTGCAGCCGCTGCGATTACCTATGTCAGCTTTTTCTTTGATGGCAGCCTCACATATTTAGCTATCAGTTTGATGGTATACACCTTTTTTTGGAATGCGATTTTGGCTCAGCTTGAGGTCATAACGCTCGAAAGTTTAGGGGATGAGTCCCATCGATATGGTGCAATACGTAGCTGGGGAAGTGTCGGGTATATTTGCTTAGTCATCATTGCAGGTTTTTGTATCAGTGAGTTCGGTGCTGAAATTGTCCCTTCAATTGGGATGGTACTTTTTATCGGCATGTTCTTATGTGCTTTGGCACTTCCCAATAATAGAGCGTCCTTAGCTGACGTAGGCTCAAGACCGCCTTTAACACTGTCTCCTTCTATCATTTGGTTTCTTATTTCAGCGATATTACTGCAAATGAGTGTAGGGCCTTTTTATGGCTTTTTTGTTTTATACCTTAAACAAGCAGGTTATACCGAGGGCATAGCAGGTTTATTCGTTGCCTTTGGCGTGGTGGTTGAAATTTTAATGTTCATGCTTGCGCCAAGATTATTGGGTCGGTTTGGGGTTAAATTACTCTTGATAGTCAGTATGGGTTTTACGGTTGTAAGGTGGGTCTTATTGGCATATGGCGTAGATAATATTTTACTGTTGTCCATCAGCCAAGCACTTCACGCATTCACTTTTGGTTTAACACATGCAGCGTCAATTCAGTTTATTCATCGTAATTTTGATATTGCGCATCGCAGTAAAGGCCAAGCGCTCTATGCTAGCTTAAGTTTTGGTTTAGGCGGCGCGATTGGAATATGGGTGAGTGGTATGATTTGGGGTGATGGTTCAGGTGCTAGTCAAACTTGGTTATTTGCTTCTTTTTGCGCTGTGTTAGCATTATTAGCTACATTGGCTATTCGTGAGCCAAAACCTTATTTGAAAGCCAAAAGCTAATACATAACATATTGCCCATGAATAAGATTAACTTAACTAGCATTGTTAAAGTTCATTAGAAAAGTGAAAGAGGATTGATTGCAGTGAAGCGTTTTCGATTAGGTTTGATTATTAACCCATTAGCAGGATTAGGTGGCAGTGTAGGCCTAAAAGGTTCTGATAATGTGGCGCAATTGGCAATTGAAAAGGGCGCAGAGCCAAAAGCTAACTTAAGAATGGAACAAGCATTAGCCGTAATTGAGCCATTTAAAGATCAAATTGATATTATTACCGCATCCGGTGATATGGGCCAAAACCTCGCGCAGAAAATGGGGTTTACAGTGACCTGTGTGCATTCGACTGCGGCAAACGAGACTTTGACACCAGATAAACAACCACAACATCATCAACTTACTCACGCTCGAGATACACAACTCACAGTAGAAGCGTTAATGAACGAGTCACTCGATTTATTACTTTTCGCCGGTGGCGACGGTACTGCGCGAGATATTTTTGCCGTAGTTGATGACGCTATACCAGTACTTGGCGTGCCAGCTGGAGTGAAGATTCACTCTGGCGTATACGCGATAACCCCGCATGCTGCTGGTGTGGTAGTTAATATGCTACTTAAAGGCGAGTTAGTGAGCTTGATGACGGCTGATGTGATGGATATTGATGAGCAAGCATTTAGGCAAGGCACAGTTAAAGCGAAACGCTTTGGTGAAATGCTAGTACCTGCCGAGCCACGTTATATTCAAGCAGTTAAAATGGGCGGTAAAGAGGTCGACGAGTTAGTGCTTGCTGATATCGCTGCTGATGTTATTAATCAAATGGAAGATGAGCTTTATATCATTGGCAGTGGCTCAACGGTTGCTGCATTAATGGAAGAGCTTAATCTAGATAACACATTATTGGGCGTGGATGTTATCCAGAATGAGCAAGTGGTTGCTGCTGATGTCACCGCTAAACAGTTACTTGAATTGACGACTAATAAACCGACGAAGTTAGTCATTACCTTAATTGGCGGTCAGGGGCATATTCTTGGTCGTGGTAATCAGCAACTCTCGCCAGAGCTAATTAAGCAGGTCGGAAAAGACAATATTATTATCTTAGCAACAAAAACTAAGCTAAAAGCACTTGAAGGACGGCCATTAATTGTGGATAGTGGCGACCCTGAATTAGATAGTGCACTTACTGGTTATTATAAAATTACCACTGGATACCACGATTACGTGATGTACCAAGTTGCCAACCCAGATTTATCGGAGAGTTAGACCATGTTAGAGAAGTATGATGCAGCTTTAGAAGGTTGGATTGAACACACTGTTGCCAATGGTGATGATGACGCGCTATTTGCCAGCGGTTACTTACAGGGTCATATAGCAGTGGTTTTTTCTCAGCTTGAACAAGAACAACTTAGCGGTATTGATGCCCTAGATGACAAAATGGTCGATTGTTTAGCATTGGCAGATGATGAGTTAGAAGCTGCCGACTTTGCTTTAGTGCAAAGGGCTTGGCAACAATTACGTCAAATCATCAGCGATATAAAATAAGCATTAGTAAGCGAATTGGCATGACAGAACAAAAGAATATATCAACAGCTTCAATCGGGCTGGTTAATCCTAAAACACCTGTAAATGTGGGTGGGATTATGCGCGCAGCAGGTTGTTATCAAGCGAATGCGGTATTTTATACGGGTAATCGTTATGAATTGGCGGCTCGCTCAGGTGAAGCACAATATGATGTTGATACTAAAAATGCAGCCAAAACGATCCCGTTAACACGGGTGGAATCGTTGCTAGAACAAGCCCCAAAAAACGCTAAAGTAATCTGTGTTGATTTAGTAGTTGGCGCAACACCGTTGCCGTTATTTGAACATCCTGCAGATGCTTTTTATATCTTTGGCCCTGAAGATGGCACCATTCCGCAGCAAATTATTGATGCTGCAGATGAGGTGGTTTATGTGCCAACGGTGGGATGTATGAATTTAGCGGCCTCAGTCAATGTATTGTTATATGATCGACTGTCTAAAAGTGCACAAATCGCAGCGGATGATGAACTGATCCGCGAGAGTCGAGATAATAATAATCGCACTAAAGTCAAAACGTGGAAGAAATAGCACTAATTTGAGCTAACTAGGCGCATAGTCTACATGCTGTTTAATAAACTAAGCGCTCGCTAATGAATTAAGCACGCTCTAATGAATAAGCTGCTTAATATAATGGTCAAGTTCTACTTGACCATTTTTTTGTGCTAATTCAGCCTGAAAACAATCTAGAATAGCGGTTTCATGGGCTGCAATTAAATCAAAAATCTTATTATGCTCAGTGCAATCTGTTGCCCACTGACGATACTCTTCTTCGTAAGGGATTACCCAATTAACCAAAGTTTGCAGTAATTCTGTCCATGACAAATCAAGCCATTTTTGTGCGTCATCATGGCCTTTTTGTGTCATGGTTTCGACAGGAAAGCTGAATCGCTCCGTCTGCTTGAGTAAGTGAGATAACAGTAACTCAGCAGTGAGAGTTTCTACTTCAACCAGTTTCTTCCAGAGTTCTATTCGCCGTTCATCTTCTTCAACATTTTGCAGTAAACTAAAAAAGGCAATGCCGTATAGCTCGCCTAAATAAGCTTGATGTATCTTTTCATTTTTCGTGCTCATCTGTCATTCCTTTGGAATAATCGCCATCGATTAGATTAGCGATTTGCCTTTAAGCAATTTTCTTAACCACATTCTATTTGGATTGAGCATGGCAAACATATCGTAACTGATGGGTGGCGTTTGCTCGCAAATAATGGATGCTAATGCTTCTGCAGCTAATGGCCCAGAACTTAACCCTCTTGAGCCTAAACCGCCTAATACATATAAGCCTTGATGTGATGGTGCAGGTTGATGACGCCAAAATTTTCGGCTTGTAACGGTAAGCTGATGGTCTTTTAATGGTTCAGTATTATAGCGCTTGAAGATCGCATCTATATCCGGAGCTAATCCCATCATAGGGCAATGATCGCGGGTGACCATACGTACGCCGACTCTTGCATTTTCATCTGAAACATCTATGTCATTAACCCATGTTCTGTCTGGAAAGCTATGATGCATTTTTTGGGCATTTTCTAACTGTTCATCAGGGCAGTATTCAAGGTTTTCAGGTGACTTGACGTAACTTGCCCCTACACAATGATGTTGATTATTTTCAGGGGTGAGATAACCATGAGCGCAAATCACCGTTTTTAATTCGGCAAGTTTACCTTTTGACGGGATATGGCTCACTTGGCCGCGAAACCCAGTGACTTGAAGTGCACGGGTTTGTGTAAACTCCGTTAGCTGGGCCCCAGATGCTGCAACAACTTCGGGATGTTCATAATGTTGCTTACTTACTTCATCATGCTCAGTCGAGGTTAATCGCCAATTCGTTCCTGATTTAGTTAATGCTGAAATCTCACAATTCAGCTTTACCACCACCTCATTACCTTTACTGCCGGCTATCTGCTGTGCTTGCTTAATTGCCGCATTTGCAAATTCATGGGGACAAATCCAACCTGCTAATGGGTAATAAAATGCTGGCTTGTCGATTTGAATCTTGGCAATGTTATTTGCTTGAAGTGGGCTAACGGCAAATGCAATTTCACTTGGCCAATCTTGACCATCAATTATTTTATTTAATCTCGCGTCGCTTCTTTCATCAAAGCCTGTTTGCAATACGCCACAAAATTGATGGTCGATTTGATGCCCGGCAGCGGTGAGTTCTTGCAAGCGGCGACGACTATACAAAAAGGCCTGTTGGAAGTACTGGCTCATTAAGCTGTTATCTGGGGTTAATAGCGGGTAAATCGCCCCTTGTTTGTTACCTGAAGCGCCATCAGCCAGTATTTTGTCTTTACAGTAAATTGTGACACTTTTTCCTTTCTCTGCCAGCGACAAAGCAAGGTGAGCTGCTGCAATGCCACCGCCTATAATCGCAATTGAGTCATTAACATTGTTTGTATCTGCGTTTGCGGTTACAGCATTTGTAGCTAAAGCACTTGCAGTTAAATCGTTTGTGACAAAAGCACTTGAAGGCAGTGAATAGGCATATTCACTTTGCAAAGACTGACGTAATGCTCTGCGCTCACATAAAGGGATCTCTTGCAGCATTCTGGTCTGTTCATTCGCCTTAATAGCTTCTGGGCTAGAAACAAGATTAAAGCCTGTGAGCTGTGTAAGCTGTGCTAATTTCTTGGAGTTTGCATCAGTATCAAAAGCGTAAATATTGGCATTATCTAGGCTTATTCGACCCATTTGCCAGAAAAGCTTTTCTGTTAGGTGTTGATCAAAATACGCCGCTTCAGTCGTATGAGGTAAGCAATGCCAATGGCTTATTTGACCTTGCTGACTGAATGGCAAGCTCTGAGCGTTGCGGGCATAATCACCAAAGTATAAGTCGATGATAAATTGACCGCGATTGAAACTGAGTCGCTGACAACCATCGATATTAGCAATACATGCATTTTGCAGTAGCTGAGCATAGCGATGAAAGCAATGTGATGATTGGCTGATTTCACTATCAGCAAGCGTCATTAACTGAACTAGCTCAAATGCATTTAAGCCATAATGTTCAAAAACATTTAAGTGTATTGTTTGATTAAATTGTTCAGATAATTGCCAAAGTAGCATGGCCTCCATACCAACTCCTAGCCCAATTTGCCCAATACACAGGGTTTTGCTCGAGATTGGCTTATGAGACAAGACACCTTCATAATAATGCCTTATGCTTGCTGCATAATCAGGGTTTTGACAGTAACTACTTGGAAAATTGGCCGATATTGATGCACAATCTCGGGTAACTATAGGGAAGTCAGTGGTTAATTGGGTCAAAGCTCATACTCAAATTGGTTTTATTGAGATTATTTTACCTATGTTTACTGAAAGCTGACCACTTTATTCGTCTAAAGCGGATATCATTGCGGCAGCAAAATTAGGTACTGACACGTACAAAATGGATAGCAAAAAATGAAAAGAGTCGTAATAACAGGTTTAGGTGTTGTTTCAAGCATCGGTAATAACAAGCAAGAAGTGACAGATTCACTAAAAGCTGGACGCAGTGGTATTACCCATTCTGACCAATTCGAAGAAATGAAATTACGCAGTCATGTGTGGGGCGATATTAAATTAAACCCAGCAGATCACATTGACCGTAAAGCGTTACGTTTTATGGGTGATGCAGCAGCATACGCATACATTGCGATGCAAGAAGCAATCAGTGATGCAAATTTAACAGAAGAGCAATATTCTCATCATCGTGTGGGTTTAGTTGTCGGCACGGGTGGTGCTTCTTCTAAAAACCAAGTTCAAGCGGCAGATACGTTACGCGAAAAAAGCGTTAAACGTGTAGGTCCATACATTGTACCGCGCATTATGGCGAGTACGGCGAGTGCATGTTTAGCAACGCCATTTAAAATTAAAGGCATGAACTACTCAATCAGTTCAGCTTGTGCGACATCAGCTCACTGTATCGGCCATGCGGCAGAACTTATCCAAATGGGTAAGCAAGATATGGTATTTGCTGGTGGTGCTGAAGAATTAGATTGGACCCTGACTATGGGGTTTGATGCAATGGGCGCGTTATCAACTAAGTACAATGACACGCCGGAAAAAGCATCGCGTACATATGATGCAGATCGTGATGGATTTGTTATCTCTGGCGGCGGCGGAATCGTTGTTGTTGAAGAGTTAGAACACGCATTAGCCCGTGGCGCTAAAATCTATGCCGAAATTATTGGTTACGGTGCATCTTCTGATGGTTACGATATGGTAGCTCCATCTGGTGAAGGCGCTGTGCGTTGTATGCAAATGGCTTTAGCTGATGTTGATACGCCAATTGATTATATCAATACTCACGGTACATCAACTCCAGTAGGTGATGTACGTGAACTTGAAGCATTGCATGAAGTTTTCCCTGAAAACATGCCGCCAGTGGCTTCAACTAAATCAATGACAGGTCATGCTTTAGGCGCTGCAGGTGTTCATGAAGCGATTTATAGCTTAATGATGATGGAAAACAGCTTTATCGCCCCAAGTATCAATATTGATACGCCGGATGAGAAAGCGGCTGGGATTCCATTAGTCACAGAATATCGTGATGCTGAACTAACGACTGTGATGAGCAATAGCTTTGGTTTTGGTGGCACAAACGCCACGTTAGTGATGCGCAAATATAAGTAAACTTATTTTTAACCAACTAATAAAAATGCGTATTTAATTGGCATGAATATAAAAAACCAGTAGCTCTTGCTACTGGTTTTTTTATTTCTAGCCTAAAATTATTAAGTTAAGTTTAGCTATTTCTTAAGTTATTTTCTGTTTTATAAGAAATTGAATGATGTAAAATTAATTTAGACCTAGGGTCGGGGCTAAATACTTGTGTGAATCTTCGTTAGGCGTGTATTTAGCGCAAGGTCGTAAGAATGTACTGTGCTTTATCTGTGTCTAAAATAAGCAGTGCTATGAAAGGTTAAAGCATGTTTTGCCTGTTTATAGGAGTAAGCTGACTTACTGTTATAATTATTGCTAAATGAGATGTAATGGAAGTTTTAAAGCGATAAAAGAGGATATGCTTAGAGCTTTATAGGTATATAATGTAACATTATTCATCAATGCCAATTGAGTATCATAGATGTGTGTTTTTGCATTGACCGAGATTGTGAAATCTAGTCACAATACTGGTAATAGATATTTTATATTGTGACTAATTATGATGGAAAATAGATACTCAAATTGGAAGTTGATTTTGCATCGATTGGGTGCTTCGGGCTCAGTTTAAAAAGGATTTGTTAGGGGTATAGCTAGTGGTAGAAAAAAAGAAGAAAAGTGCGGTGTTAGCCTCAAACAATGAACCTGAAAGTAAGCAAGCTATCTCGTTAAATAAAGCTGCACACGACAAAATTCTCCAGTGGGTTTTTGACGGTAAATTAGCGCCAGGGGCATTTATGTCTCAAGGAGAATTGTCAAAATTGCTAGATATTCCAACGCAACCTTTACGTGATGCCTTACGCGTTCTCGAAAGTGAGAATATGCTTATTATTCACCCTCGGGCAGGTATCCAGTTCCGTAAACCAGATTTAGAGTTTATCCGAGCAACCTATCAATTTCGTTCAATTATCGAAAGCTCTGCAGCGAGTCATTTTGCGCAGTATGGACAAGAAACCATTATAGACTCATTAATAAATGAACATATCTTGTTAATTGAAAAGGTCGAAAAAGAGGGGATTACCCCAAATATTTTAAATGACATTGAAGCTATTGAATTGAAATTTCATGGCACTTTGATTTCATGTTTAGAAAATGAATTTGTTGAAGTCACCGCGACTCGGCTTAAGTACTATATAAAACTGATTCAGCTTGAGCATCACTTTACAAGTAACTTAGTCAAGCGTTCGTTATCAGAGCATATTCAAATATTACAAGCGTGTGCCAAACGAGACAAGGAAGCAGCATCGCAAGCTTTACTGCTTCATTTTAGAGAAGCACTGCACCGCCATATGAAGCTATTTTAGTCTAGTTTTCATGATAGAGTGAACGAAGGTAATCCATTTGATTTTGAAGTAGCAAGCTAGTTTTTAAGGGCATCGTAGGGTGCTCTTTTTTATTGCTAAGTAGCATCTCACCTACAGCTTGCGCTTCATAAGATAGTCCATTACAGGGGGATGAATCCTCGAAAGTATCAATCGTTTTATCTACTGAATGTAAAGTACATTCATTTGCTCGCCAAAAATTTGGAATAACAATATAACCTTTTTCACCAATTATTTGGGCACTGTTTTGCAAACGACACCTAAAGGATGTTGCTAACGAAAGTATAACTTCGTTAGCTTTTGCCAAAATAACAAGATCATCTTCAACGCCACTTTTTGAATATTGAACCTTAATACAAGCATCACTTAATGGCCCAGGATTGAAAAGTTGTGCAATGGCTAGTGGGTAGATGCCCATATCAAATAAACAACCGCCTGCTAAATCTCTGTTATACATTCTACCGTTTGGTTCAAAAGGAACGGCGTAACCGAAGTCAGCTTTAATATGTTTAACTTTACCAATACGTCCTTCATCAACCCATTGCTTAGCAGTTCTTATAGCAGGTAAAAAATAGGTCCACATCGCTTCCATTAGAAATAGATTCTTCTGTGCAGCCAATTTTTGTAGCTCTTCACACTGAAGACTACTAACTGTGATAGGCTTTTCGCAAAGGACTGATTTGCCAGATTTTAGTGCTAACTTTGCCTGCTCAAAATGAAAGTTATGTGGTGTGGCAATATAGATAATATCTATATTAGGATCAGCAAATAATGCTTCATAACCGCCATAAGCTTGTTTGATATTGTGCTTTTGAGCAAAAGCTTGTGCATTTTCCAGTTTCCTTGCCGCGACAGCCGTTAATTGTCCATTTTTAACAAATGGCATGTCATGACAAAATTTGTCAGCGATAGCACCCGTACTCAAAATCCCCCAATGTATCTTTTTATTTGCAGTCATTCTTTGCTCCAGAAGCGTCATACTGCTAATTTGAGTTAACAGTATGACATACAAACCTGTTTACTTAATGGTGATGTAATCTAGGTTAATCCAACCTGTATCATCAGAATCTAATTGGTACTTAATGGTGTTATAGCCTGCTTGTAAATTCACCGACTGAAGGTTATCAGACCAAGTTGCCCAATCAGCGGTTGAGGTATAACTGGCTTGCAAAATATCAACTCCATTAATATAAATACTCATTGTTCTGTTCCCTGCAGGTCCATGGGCTCCCATTGAGTACCTTTCATTTAGTGTGTACTCTCCCGAGCTAGCTACATATACAGTAAATGTTACGGAGTCATCTATATTTGTAATGTTGTCTACAAAGCCAAAACCATTAAAACCATCATGATTATTGTTAGATGATAGGCCTACTAAAGTTGCTTCTTCTGCTTCGTATATTTTGGTTAGTTGGATATAGTCGATGTTAACGTAGCCAGTATCGTCACTATCAAGTTGAAACTTAAGAGTGTTATCACCAGCAAGTAAGGAAATCTTGTTTGAAATGACTGACCAGTTATCCCACTCTGTTGTTGTAACAAAACGACTTTGAACTTGGTCTGTATTATTAATATATAGACTCAAACTGCGTTCGCCACTGGGTCCAAATGTACCCATAGCGTAACCCGTGTCGATGAAATATTGCCCTGCTAATTCAGTTTCAATTTCCATTTGCACAGCATCACCAGTATTGAGTAATTGACCGACAAAACCTGTTCCACTAAAGCCTAAATGTTCACTTTCGGCTTTGGCTCCACCATATAGTTGGCCGACTTCAGATTCAGCAAACAGACTCAAATCTTTTAGTAAAATGTAATCAATATTAATACCAGCATCACCAGAATCATTTTGTAATTTGAGTGTTGAACCTGCGGGAATATTAGCGAGGATTATGGCTGTATCAGTGTATGAGCCCGACCAGGCTCCAGTTGCATCAAAGCTAAAGTCAGCATAGTGAACATCATCGATATAAATACTGTATGTACCAGTATTTTTAGACGTATACCTAACAATAAATCCCGTTGATTTAGGTACATTGGTAAATTCAATTCCGGAATTCACTCGGTGGATATTTTCAACGGCAAGATTATTTGAGGCATTGGCATCAGCAAATTGAGAACCAATGCCTAAAATAGTCGCAGTTTCAGCCTCTAAAAGTGTGCCGCCAGATGGTGCTGACAACCCTGGTACGTCTGGAGCATCAGGAATGCCAACCAACAAGTGTTGATACTCAGATTCCAAGCCCGCTAGCTCTATGATATCTAATGCCGCTTGTGGCCACTCAGCCGATGGGTACACTTGGAGGTTAGTAATAGTCGAATTTGGTGCTCCAATTTGGTAAGCACTTGAAGTGGTATAAATATTACTATAGTGATTATCGTGTTTGTCACGCCATGTATTAAGCTCAAAGTTATCTTGTCCAGGTACAATCTCGAAAACTAAGTCGTTACCTGTGTACCATGCAGTGCCTTCATCTGGATGATAGACCCCCTGAAAATGGATACTTGGTGCTTTAACATAGTTTCCCGATGCTTCTGAATTTGGCTGACTGCCTAACGTATAAAAGGCGCCACCATCATGAAGTTCGGTCATCACGTTATAGACGCGGTTATAATTAAACTTATTGTTCCTAGCAACAGTGGTTGGATTAGTTGGAGTCGTTTCTTCGGCAAAGTTATTCCAACCCCAGCCCAAGCTAACTCCTGAGTATTTTGTATTTTGAATTTGATTATTTTCTATGGTCAAACCATCAGTGAAAAAAGCCGTAATGCCAGCATGACCAGAATATAAACGAGTGGTTTTATAAATGAGGTTATTGCTAATTAAAATATCCTGCACGACACTTTCTTCATCTGCAGAGTATTTTTCATTTGCGCCACCATCTCCAATATAAACATGTTGTGGATGGGCAATATTTATTCCTGAACCACCGATATCAATAACCTTATTACCGATGATCTGAGAGTTAATGACATCATTAGTAAAGTTTATACCTTCATTACCGATGTGTTTAATTGTCCCGTTTTCAAAAATAATGGAATCGGCGTGATTAACGTTGATTGCTCCGCTCAACACGTCATATGAGGTGTATTTGTCATTATGCCAATTACCATCAGCGTATACCGTTTTCCAAGTTGCTGCTTGTACAGTTGATTTCCCATGTGAGCCATCTACTGAAGGAAGAACAGCTTCAGCATAAGCAAAAGTGATCCCATCAAAGGTAATGTTTTCTGCTCTATTGGTTGGTGATTCTCCAGTGATATTTAATAATTCACCTAATTGGGGAGCATAAACTTGAGCCGTCGACATATCTTCAGTATTACGATAATAATAAAGTGTGTCAGTTGAGCGGTCTAAATAGAACTCACCCGGTGAATCAAGAAATTCGTATGCATTATATAGCGTATGGTTACCACTGGTATTAAATGCACCCCAATTTTGATTCATGGCTATTGAAGCGTAGGGTTGCGATAGTTTTAGAACTCTCTGATCACCTTCAATGATACTTTCTCTAACCGTGACAATATTTGTATTCCACGTCGTTTTGTTCATTATTTCAACATCAACAGCATGAGTTAGATTAGGGATGGATGTTGATGAATAGGTTACGCCATCTGGATGAGAACCACTTATCCATGCCCAAGGTGCCTGGCCAGCAGTGATGTTGTAAGTCCCCCAACTACCAGAGCTAGTGACATTTTTATTAGCCATATAAGCGCGTTCATCATTTACAAATAGACTTCTGAGTTTATCTGTACGGTTTAAAGTTGCTTTATAGATATCGCCGCTATGTTGCGACCAGTTTGAAACTTGTGTAGCACCATGGATAACTGGGGTTTCGTTATCAAAAGCTTGATAGTAAACTCGATACCCATTCGTTCCTGAATCTAGGTTGTTTAATGTAATTGTCTCAGAAATGGGATAAAGGCCGCCTCTTAAATACACCACGATATCGCCGGTCATATTGCTATTGACTGTTCTGACTGCATCTCTAGCTTTTTCAAAGGTGTAAAAGGGGGACTCAATTGTTCCTTGATTATTGTCGCTACCCTCAGGGGAAACATAGAAGGACTGTTGAATCGCGGCAAGACTGTATAGTGGTAGTAGGGCTAGGCTTAAAATAATACTTTGCGATAGTAAACGTTTTATCGCTTTGTCAAAGCAAGTTAGGTGGTTAATCATAATATACCTTTATGAGTTATTTGTTGGTTTTCTCCTCAGTTGAAATATCAACTTCTAATTATAATATTTCAAAGTTAAGTTTGTAGCCTGTTTTTTGCACCGTCAAAGGTTTTGTTTATATAATTTATCTGTGACTAAATTAGAGGGGAAAAGACTGTGGATGACACAGTCTTTTATTCTGTTGAAATTTTACGAAATACTGGGGTTTAGTGCTTTGATGTTATCGGTTGACAATGTGAGTCCATGGCCAGATTTATCGGGTAATACAATGTATCCATTCTCAATGCTATAGGGGCTATCAACAATATAGTCCCAATTAAGCATCGAGTGTTCTGTATATATTACTTCGGGTAATGCAGAAGCAATGTGAGCGCCTATTTCCATTGGCGTATTACCTATAGCAATAGGTAGGCCTTTTTCTGCACAGAGCCAACCGATACGTAATGCAGCTGAAAAGTCACCATGGATATTAATAACATCAGCTGCTTCATGTTCTAATAATGCTTTTTTACCTGTTAAATTGAGGTATTCGCCAGCATTAACATGTGTGTCTTTCAGTGCTTGTCTTATTTCATTTAAGCCTTGGTAATCATACCTTAAGATAGGATCTTCTACCCAAAATATCGGCACTCCAGCTTGTTCAAATGCCCGTATTTTCATGATGGCTTCTTTGGGGGACCATGCTTCGTTTGCATCAACCATGATCCGTTTATCTTTACCTACAATGTCAGATATTTGTAGTAATCGTTTGATATCGCGCTGTAAATCAACATGGCCAACTTTTACTTTATAACCATCAAAGTTATGCTTGATGGCATTAGTATAGAAGTCGGTAACTTGTTGATCTGTTAAATGAAAGCAAACACCACTACCATAAGCTTTAACTTTATTTTTAGTTCCACCCAGCAATTGATATAAGGGTAAATCAGCTCTTTTGGCGACGATATCCCATAAAGCTTGATCAATCGCCTGATCTAAATGATAGGGTAAAGCTTGTATATTGCCGCCTCTTGGTCTTGTAACCCTATGGATTAATGCTTCAGGTGTTTGGCCTGTTAACCCCTCTAAAGATGATGACTCTAGCAGGACTCTAATAAATTTTGCATCAGGTAGTGGGGCGGTTAGTGATTGGAAAAAGCCTAGACCAGAGTTTCCATGAGCATCAAATAGTTCTAATGCACCTATCCAAACACGGCTTGAAGCGATTTGTGAATCCCCAATAATCCGATCTCTGGGATAATCAAAACAGTGGATTTTTATGGATTTTATGGTTGATATCATTGTTTTATCTCACTTATAGTTTTGATGTTTAATAGTTTTACTACTCAAAATCCCCATAGACCCATGGCTCTTTTTATTGATGTCTCAAGGTGCTTGTCTAATGTTGCTAATGCTTTCTTTTGATCACGATTACCGATAGCATCGATTAGCGCTAAATGTTCATTAACTGTACTTATCATCATTTCTTGCGAAGCGAGATCAACTCGGTCAAGACGTGTGAGGCGGATTAGTTCTTCATTAGCCAAATATGATTTAGTGATAATCTTGTTGTCTAATGCTAAAACGAATTTCGTGTGTAATTCAGAGTCAAGTTTAGCTAGTGTTTTATAGGCGTAGAGACGATCTTGTGAATCGATAATTTCGGTTTTTAATAATTCATGCTGTTGACGAAAGTAATCAATTTCTTGCTCTGATACCGAACGAATGTATGTTCGAAGTCCCTCTCTTTCTAAAATGACTCTAAGTTGATAAGTATTTCTAGTTAGCTCAAAATCAGTATTAATGATTTGTATACCGCTACGGGACATGACTTTAATTAAGCCTTCTGATTCAAGTTTGGTTGTTGCTACTCGAAGTGGGCTGATGGCCACATTGAACTTTTTAGCTAAGAAAGCTTGAGTAAAAATCTCACCTTTTGCTATCTCACCACTTAAAATTCCTTCTTTAAAAATATTGTAGGCTTCCTCGCCTAAGGTAATTTTATTTCCTGTTTTATTACCTATTGCATTCATAAAAATCCTTTGTAGCGACAGTAAGAAGATAGTCATGCTAGAGATTTGGAATGAACTAGCAGAAATATCAATTTGGTTGAAAATCACTGTTTAAGTCATTTCAATGTTAAGTTTATGTTGTATTATAGTTAATCTCATAAGTGTCTTTGTGTCAAACTGAAATTTTAACATGCTGTAAATATATTTTTAACAAGTCTGTTGATATTTCAATCAATGCATGTAATATATTTCGTGTTGGGGCTGTTGATGATTTATATCGTTATCTCAAAATAAAAAATATAGAGAATGGAATACGTGTAAAAAATACGCAGGGGAATAAGCATGAAATTTAACAAGTCATTACTAGCATTAGCTGTGACAACTGGTTTGATATCAGGGCAAAGTATTGCTGCTGAGCTAGAAGAAAAATCGGAGCCAGAAATTGAAGTTATTTCTGTGAAAGGAAATATACGAAGCAGTATTATTAAGTCACAGGACTTAAAGCGAAGTTCAGATGGCGTTGTCGATGCTATTACATCAGAAGATTTGGGGAAATTTACTGATGAAAACATTGGTGATGCAATTAATAGAATTCCAGGGGTACAAATTCAGCGTAATAATAATGGCATTTCGGGAGACCGTGCATCTATTCGTGGTATGGGGCCACTATTTGTAAATACCACGGTTAATGGTCGCTCACCTTTGTCACATGGTGATGAAGGTATTCAGAATATTCGTCAATTTAATCTTGATGTTATCCCTTCTGAAATAATCAGTGGTGTAGTTGTTCGCAAAACCCCTTCAGCAGAAACAATTGAAGGCGGCATCGGTGGCTCAATTGAGCTAGAAACCTTAAAACCGCTTGAGAATTTAAGTCTATTTAAAGATGACCGTAACTATTTTGGTACTGCTACAGTGTCTGGCTATCATGACAGCTTAACGGAAGAGGTATCACCAAAATTCTCAGGTATTGTAGGCTTTAAAAATGATGCCGATACGTTTTCTGCTTATGTTTCAGCCGTGATATCCGAAGCCGACTATGCTGTCGATGAAGCATATACCCGAGCACAAGAGCGTGATATTAATTTAGACACCACTGGAGATGGGCTTGCAGATACGATTAGAGAGGGAGTGATTGCCCACGATCGTATCACCTTGAATGCTATCCGTGGAACTAAGGAACGACAGTCTTTTGCTGGTGGAGCACAATGGAAAATAACTGAAGATTTAGAGTTTTCAATTGATGGTTACACTTCTACTTATGATGTTTATTCACAGCGCCCGACAGTTGATATTTTCTTTGATTACAGTGGTGTATTTGGTCCTGATGCCATTTCTATTGAAAACAATTTTGTTCAAAGTGTCGATCAATCAAAAGTCGTTGGTGGAAGCGGCATGCGATTAAGTCCATTTGATCTGTTATTCGATAACTTATCAGATAACTCTACTGTAGGAATGAATTTGATATGGGGTAAATACAGTGACTTTACCCTTGAGGCTGACTATTCATATTCGAGTGTAGATTTTAGACAAGACCTTCGCTTAGGTATCATCGAAACGGGTATCAATACGGTACTTGATCAAAATCAAATTACTTATGATGGCACAGGAAAGGTACCTTCATTTACCTTTGGTTCTGACGCTAATGATCCAAGCTCATATGACAGTATTGGTGGTTTCAACCGTGAGCGTGAGGGACAGTCTGATAAACATGCATTTAAATTGGATGCCAAGCAATATATTAATGAAAACATCACAATAAAAGGTGGTGTCAGATATACAACTGCTGAAGTTGATATTCGTGAAGCGAGTGCGTTTACTTTAATTTGGGATGAAGAGAAATTTAGAGATGCGACCTTTGATGGTTCGTTAACTGAAGAGTTATTTCCAAATGAAAATATTGGTTTCAATCAGTTCTTAATGGCAGATTTTGACTCACAGTTAGCAGCGTATCCTGATGTCTTTGGAATGAAGGCTGATCGTAGTACCTTCGATGACAATTTATTTGATGTTGTTGATGGCGATATGCCATTAGATCGCGCAAGTTCGTTTGTGGTTGAAGAGGATACATTAGCGTTATATCTACAGGCTGATATCGCGGGGGACATGGGTGATAGTAATATGCCTTATACCTCAAATATTGGTGTACGAGCTGTTAATACTGAACATGATGTTTATGGCTTCCAGAATGTACGAATTGTAAATACAACAGGTGGCGTGATTAGTTCGGAGTATGTGCAAGCAACTTCGAGTACTAGTGACTGGGAATACTTACCTAGTGCAAATTTCATGTTAGCAATAGAAGATAATCTTCAATGGCGATTAAGTGCTTCTAAATCAATGTCACAAGCTGAATATTCAGATTTAAAACCTAATGGAACTATTGATTTTCAAGATCCTAACTCAGTAGGTTATGACCCAACTAAAAATCCAACTGCACAGATAGGTAACCCAAATCTAAAACCTTATACCGCTTGGTCATTTGATACCACTCTTGAATATTATACTGAAGATAACGGCGCGATTTATGCCAGCCTCTTTTATAAAGATGTGAGTAACTTTGTGCTAAGGCAAGCACGCTCTGACGTTAAAATCGATGGTTATGATGAGTTATTTGATGTCACACAACCTGTAAACGTATCAAACGGTACGGTTCACGGTTTCGAATTAGGCACAAATATGCCTTTAGAATCACTCATTGAAGGTTTTGGTATTCAGGCTAACTACACCTACGTAGATTCAAGCTTCGACAACCCAGACAATGACCCTCTATTAAATTACGGCTTCCCAGGCTCATCAAAAAATAATTTCAATGCAATGGCTTATTACGAGACTGATAATTTCGGTGCCCGTGTTGCTTATGTATATCGTGATGATTACTTCCAAGCGTTAGGTGGTGGTTTTGATAGAGCAAGCCAACCTGCATTTACTGAAGGTTCAGGGCAAGTTGACATAAACCTATCTTATAAAGTGACTGATAATTTCGATTTAATTTTAAACGTCATCAATGCAACTGAAGAAGACTCAAGAAATTATATTATTGATGAAACAAACTTCAGAGACTTTGTGACAAGAAGTCGAACGATCGTACTGGCTGCTAGAGCAGCATTCTAACACTGTCGTTAACGATTAATGTGGGCACTGATATTAGGTGCCCACTATTTTAGGATTAAAATGAAATCACACGAATTACTTCACTCAATTGATTATTACGTCATAGGGATTTATGTCTTCCTGCTAATGGCCATTGGTATAGTGGTCTCTATGAGACAGGCAAAAAATGCAAGTTTGTTTGTTGGAGATAAAAGTGTTGGTTTTGCCAGTATTGGTATGTCTATTTGGGGAACCAATATTGGGCCTTCTTTTTTAATTGCCAGTTTTGGTGCCGCATATAGTTCAGGGATGCTCATTGCCAATTTTGAATGGATGGCTTGGATATTTCTTTTACTCCTTGCGATGGTGTTTACTCCTTATTATTTAAGCCTCAACATTACTACTGTGCCGCAATTTATTCAGCGCAGGTTTGGCGATACTATGTATCGTTTATTAACCGCATATTCTTTGCTAACTATCGTTGTGATATGGCTTGGCGGAGGACTATATGTTGGTGGTTTGTTGTTTTCACAATTTACTGGCTGGGAATTGTGGGCTTCGATATTACTATTATTATTTATTGCCACCAGTTTTACTGTCATTGGCGGCTTAGCAGCGGTTATTGTAACCGATGCTTTTCAAACCGTACTGATGATCATCGGTATGTCAGCACTTACCTTAATTGGTCTATATGAAATTGGTGGTATTGAAGGCCTGATGGCACAAACGCCTGCGGATTATTGGACGTTAATTGATACCGAGTCTAAAGATATTCCTTGGGTTGCCTTTATTTTAGGTTACCCAGTTATGGCTGTTTGGTTTTGGTGTACGGATCAAACCATTGTGCAGCGTGTGTTTGCTGCAAAAGATTTACCGACAGCGCAAAAAGGAGTGTTACTTGCTGCTGTTTTAAAAGTTTTACCGCCATTTATTTTCATTCTGCCAGGGATTATATTTTTTGGATTGCAACCAGGCATTGAAAATACTGACGGCGCCTTTATTGCGATGGTCAGTGATTACATGCCTGTTGGCTTTAGAGGCTTAATGATTGCGGTATTGATGGCAGCCTTAATCAGTACGCTAGATTCAGGTTTAAATTCATTTAGTACCATTTTTACGCTTGATTTCTATCAGCCTATATTCAAAAAAGGCCAAAAGTTAACTGTTCAGGAAGGGCGCGTTGTTGGGCGAGTTGTAACAATTGTAGCCAGTGTTCTTGCTTTCTTTTGGGCATTGGCAATGCAAAATGTTGCGGCTAACCTATTTGAATTATTACAAAGCTTGATTGCCTTTTTAGCCCCACCACTGACCACTCTATTTTTAGTTGGTTTATTTTGGCGGCGCGTCACTGCGACAGCTGCAACATATAGTTTCATAATTAGTTGCATTACTTGTATTTCAATTGGCTTGCTTAGTACCAAAGGTGAGACATTTGGTTTATTTGAGCAATGGCCTCACTTCTTGATGCTGTCATTTTTCTTGTTCGTGTTTTCATGTGCCTTAATCATAGGGTTATCGCTCATGACTCAGCATTCAGAACAAGAAACGATGCTACCTCGTTACAAAGATCTTAGCGGTCACAATTCAAGCCAAAGCCGTTCTATTTGGAAAGGCTGGTTGTGTCTCGCTGTTGCAATGGTAGGCATATATGCATGTTTTGAATATATGGCGAGTAAGCCAAATACCGCATCTAACGTTGAACTGCTATCTAATCATAATCAGTCAAACTCAATTGCTGATATGCCTTCGAAAGTCATACCTACAGAAGCTTATTCCCAGACATTAACTCGCCCTGAAGTTAATGTTTACCGAGGTTTAACACCTATTTTTGATGGGAAAGTAACTGCTGAAGAATATAGCGACGCGACTCAAATTAGTGGAGTAGAACAATGGACTGCACAATTTTCTCCAGTGAAAACAGCACAAGACCTATCTGGCAATGTATGGATTAAGCATGACGGTCTCCATTTATATTTTGCTTTTGATATAACCGATGACGTGATTTATGGAATTGATACCTCTCGCTGGTTACCAAAGGAAAACCCACAAGCGAATGCATTAACGCGAGAAGGTTTCCCTTGGTTTGGTGATGGTGTCGAAGTACTGATTAATGCAGAAAATAAGTGGCGAAATGAAGATGGTGAATTAAATAAAGGAAACAGTCGCAGCTGGCAAATGGTTGCCAGCACACATAAATCTCGATTAGGTGGGGTTGGTGTAGCAGGTCTGCTAGAAGGTGAAGAACGCTCGATGCTATCTGCTTGGGACACTTATCAGCGCTGGATTTTTAATAAAGATATCGAAGTAAAAGTACATATAAAAACTGAGGCTGAAGGCTATGGCTACACCATGGAATGGAAAATTCGCCCAGAAGCAACTTTAGAAATATCTTCTGGTCAATTTTGGTCTGCTGATATGCCATTAACTCAAATGGGTTTAAATATCGCGGTGGGCGATCTTGACCACGCTATTGATGGCGAAGGTAATTGGGGAAATTTTCATCATGAAAACTGGTGGTCAGGTGAAAAAGACAAACGTACTTGGTTAAAACAGTGGGGAGTAATGAATCTCTATGGAAGTTATCGAGATAACGAATAATAACGCATTCAGATTGATATCCACATATTAGGTATTTCCCTACAAGCATTTTAAAAGGACGGCAGGCTATGAGTGACTATTTTAATCCCAAATACCCCGATGTTGCAGATTTAAAGCGTCACGCTAAAAAGCGGATCCCTAAGTTTGCCTTTGATTACCTTGAAGGCGGATGTATGGAAGAGATCTCATTGCGTCGTAACCGTACTCAAGTGGAAGGTGTTCAACTTCGTAGTGAGTTACTTAAACCTTTTTCCGGTAGTGACTTAACCGTGGATCTGTTTGGACATAAATATGCTGCCCCTTTTGGTATCGCGCCAGTTGGATTACAAGGGTTAATGTGGCCCAAGTCCCCTGAAATTCTTGCGAAAGCAGCAGCAGAAAAAAATATTCCTTATATTTTAAGTACTGTCTCTTCAAGTAGTTTAGAACGAATTGCACAAGTCTCTGAAGGTAAAGCTTGGTTTCAATTATATAACCCAACTGACGATGTCATACGCCAAGACTTACTGAATCGAATTACTGCAGCTCAATACCAAGTGCTAGTGGTCACTGTTGATGTGCCTACATTCGGTTTTAGACCACGTGATATTAAAAATGGCCTTGCTATGCCGCCAAAAATGACCTTGAAAAACATATTACAAATGTTGTCATGTCCTCATTGGTCTTTGGCAACTGCATTAGCAGGTACGCCGGAAATGGAAACATTAAAGCCCTATATGCCTAAAGGAATGCCGACTGATGAGCTGGCCGCTTTCATGAATAAAACAGTGATGGGGCGGGTAGATATAGAAGGGTTAAAACCGATCCGAGATACTTGGAAAGGTCCATTAGTTATCAAAGGATTAATAAATGAAACCGATGTTAAAGCAGCGATTAAACTCGGTGCCGATGCGGTGATTATGTCAAACCATGGAGGAAGACAGCTTGATGCTGGTGAGTCACCTATAGAGACCTTACAAGGTGTGACACAAAAATATGGCAGCCAAATAAAAATATTTATGGACAGTGGTTTAAGAAGCGGTAGTAACATCGCTGGGGCATTAGCATCAGGAGCCGATTTTACATTTTTAGGTAGACCATTTGTGTATGGCGTAGGTGCGCTGGGGGATAACGGCGGCTTGCATACAATTAATTCGCTGGTGCTACAACTAACTCAAATAATGAATCAGTTGGGTTGTAGCAAGGTTTCTGATTTACACCAACATCTCGTTAAATAACAAAAAGAATAATAATAATGACAACACGATTTGAACCGAGAAAAATAGGAAAAACCAGTTTATCAGTATCACCATTAGGTTTTGGTGCTGCATCCATGGGTAACCTTTTTCATGAGGTCAGTGATGTTGAAGCATCAGCTACTCTGGCTAGTGCGATTCAATTAGGAATGAACTTATTTGATACAGCACCTCGATATGGCCTCGGGCTGAGTGAGCGAAGAGTGGGTGATGCATTACGAAACATTCCTAAAAACCAGTATGTACTATCCACCAAAGTTGGAAGGGTACTACGCCCTGATAGTAAGGCCAAAGTAGAGACATTGCGCTATGGATTCGCTACACCTATGCCATTTGATGCTCATTATGATTATAGCTATGACGGCATTATGCGTTCTTATGAAGACAGCGTGCAACGACTGGGCCTAGCCGAAATTGATATTTTATTGGTTCATGATATTGGTGTTGATACCCATGGTGAACAAGATGAATTTTATTATGGGCAACTATGCACAAGCGGCTATAAAGCCTTAGATGAACTAAGAGCCGCAGGCCAGATAAAAGCAATTGGTTTAGGTGTCAACGAGTCCGCTATTTGTGAAAGGGTAATGGACATTGGTCAGTTTGACTGTTTTTTATTGGCTGGGCGTTATTCCTTGCTCGAACAAGCGCCTTTGGCCACATTTTTACCCCGATGTGAAGCCCATGGTGCATCGATTATCCTTGGGGGGCCTTATAACTCTGGCATACTTGCAACTGGCGTTAAAGGGCATGGTTCGCCTTTATATAATTATGAGCCAGCACCAAAACATATCATCGATAAAGTGGCTCAAATTGAAACCGTATGTGAGAACTTCAATGTCACATTAGCTGCTGCCGCTTTACAATTCCCATTGGGACATAGCGCCGTAGCTTCTGTCATTCCAGGCTTAGGCAGTGAAAGCCGAGTACATAAAACCTTTGAATTATTTAATCAACAAATACCGTCTGATTTTTGGCAAACACTAAAATACAAAGGATTAATTGATATTGATTCGCCTCTGCCTTTTACAGTGGAGGATCAATAATTATGTCGAACACTTCATTTAGTAAAGCATCCGTTGGTTTTGGTTCATTAGATAACTCGTCTGAAATTAATGCTACCTACAAGATTGATAGTCACCAGCATTTTTGGCAATTATCTCTGGGGTTTTATGATTGGCTGACACCTGAATTAGCTCTTCTATATCGAGATTATTTACCTGAAGATTTATCACAAGAGATTGTAGATGCTGACATCCATCAAACCATTTTGATACAAGCTGCTGAGATAGAAACTGAAACGGATTTCTTATTACGCTTAGCTTCTCAAACTGAATATGTTGCAGGTGTCGTCGGATGGGTTGATATGAACAGCTCTTTAGTACTCGATACGCTGCAAAACTTGTCTGAAGATGCCTATTTCAAAGGTATCCGCCCTATGTTGCAAGACATACCGTGTGTTGAATGGATATTACTAGAAAAATATCAGCCGATTTTTGAGTTCTTAGTTAAAAAAGGATTAAGTTTTGATGCACTTATTAAAGCGCATCAACTACCTATAATTGCAAAGCTTGCTGAAACCTACCCGGCTTTAAAAATTGTGATAAATCATTGTGGAAAGCCTCATATCGATCGCAAACCATCACCTGATTGGAAACAGTATTTAACGCTATTTACGTTGCTAGACAATGTATCGATAAAGTTTTCAGGGCTATTAACAGAGGCTCCTAAGGGCGAGGTATCTGTTGAACAGTTACAACCTTATTTTGAGCATGTGCTGTCTGTATTTGGAACCCAAAGAATGATGTGGGGCAGTGATTGGCCAGTGATGAGATTGAATGGCGATTATGAACATTGGATGAGTTTAACTAAACAGTTGCTTAGCACTTTATCAAAGCATGAACAGCGTAACGTCTGGGCTCGAAATGCACAAAAGTTCTATCACTTATAACCGATTTAAGCACAAGGATTAGGAAGCAAGATGAATATTAAAGACAACACGAAAATTGTTCTTGTTACCGGTGGCGGTAGCGGTATTGGTAGAAGCATTTGTGTGCGAATGGCAAGAAAGAACATTAAGGTTTTGGTCGTCGATATTGACCATAACGCTGCGCAAGAAACGGTTGATATTATTACTAATACAAACGGCATGGCTGAGGCATATAGTGCTGATGTATCAAACACGCAAGATATTATTTCATTATTTAATAAAATCAACCAACAACATTCCATCGACATCTTAATTAATAATGCGGGTATTGCGCACATTGGCAATATAGAACAAACCCAAGAAGCAGATTTAGATCGTTTATATCAGATCAATGTTAAAGGAGTTTATAACTGCATTTCAGCCGTTATAGATCAAATGAAACTGAAAAAAAGTGGCGTCATTATCAATATGGCTTCTATTGCCGCTTCTGTAGGCATTGCTGACAGGTTTGCATATTCGATGACCAAAGGCGCTGTGTTAACCATGACTTACTCAGTGGCAAGGGATTATTTAGCTTATGGCATTCGCTGTAACTGCATTTCTCCTGGCCGTGTTCACACTCCATTTGTGGACAATTTCTTAGAAAATAATTACCCAGATAATAAAGCAGAAATGTTTGAAAAACTGTCAAAAAGCCAGCCAATTGGTCGCATGGGCCAGCCGGATGAAATTGCTGCCATGGTTGAATATTTAAGTTCTGATGCTGCCGCATTTATCACAGGCAGTAACTTTCCTATTGATGGTGGCTTTGTCACTTTAAATAATTAATTCCTTACTTTAAATCGAGAATCAAATAATGAAACTATTTCGCTATGGGGCATTAGGCCAAGAAAAACCGGGACTTATCGATGACAACGGCATCATGCGTAGTCTTGTAGGAGTTGTTAAAGATATTGATAGCAGTGTTTTGTCAGATGAAAGCCTAGCAAGTTTGCATGACATTGATACATCAAATTTACCCATTGTTGATGCGGATGTGCGATTAGGTTCATGTGTCAATAAGGTCGGGAAATTTATCTGTATAGGTTTAAATTATGCTGATCACGCTGCTGAATCGGGCATGCCTATACCTAGTGAACCTGAAGTTTTTAGTAAAGCCACTAGCGCGATTTCAGGTCCCAATGATGACATTATTCAGCCTAAAAACAGCGATAAGTTAGATTGGGAAGTTGAGCTTGCCATAGTCATAGGTCGGAATGCGTCTTATGTCTCGGAGGAAAGCGCCAATGAGTATATTGCTGGATACTGCGTTTGTAATGATGTTTCAGAACGGAGTTTCCAACTAGAAAAAGGCAGTCAATGGGATAAAGGAAAGGGCTGCGATACTTTCGGACCTATTGGCCCTTGGCTAGTCACTCGTGATGAGGTTCAAGACCCACAAAATTTATCTATGTGGCTAAAAGTGAATGGTAAAACTTTTCAAAATGGCAGTACCAAAACCATGATTTTTAAGCCTGAGTTTATTGTCAGCTATTTAAGCCAATTTATGAGCCTACAACCAGGCGATGTGATTTCAACTGGGACTCCTCCCGGTGTTGGGTTAGGGCAAAAGCCGCCTCTCTATCTTAAGCCAGGTGATAAAATTTCATTGGGAATAGAAGGTTTGGGAGTTCAATCTCAAACGGTAGTGAGCCACTCATCGTAAGTAAAATATAGAGTCTATTGAGCTTTGCTTTGATTAACAACATTAAAGGCATAGCTCATTAGGGCCTGATTGATATCGATTAAAGCAGTCAGTGAATAACGCTAGCAACCATTAAGAGCAAATTATGTATTTAGGTATAGATTTAGGCACATCAGGCGTAAAAATTATTATTCTTGATGGGACAGGTACGGTGATTGCGCAGGCATCTTCCCCTTTAAAGGTGAGCCGCCCAACACCTTTATGGTCGGAGCAATCACCGCAAGATTGGTGGCAAGCCACTAACTTAGCAATGCAATCACTGAAAAGCCTCCATGCTGAATCGCTCGCTGAAGTTAATGCCATTGGTTTATCGGGGCAAATGCATGGTGCAACTTTACTTGATAGCTCAAATCACATTATACGTCCTGCCATTTTGTGGAATGACGGACGAAGTGAAATACAGTGCAAAACCATTGAGGCAACTGAAAAGCAAACTCGACACATTACAGGCAACATTGCTATGCCGGGTTTTACTGCGCCTAAATTATTGTGGGTAAAAGAAAATGAACCAGATAATTTTAAGCGTATTGCAAAAGTATTATTACCTAAAGATTACTTACGTTTTTTAATGACGGGCGATTTTGCTTCTGACATGTCTGACAGTGCTGGCACTTTATGGCTAGATGTGGAGAAAAGGCAATGGTCTAAAGAAATGCTTAATTCGACAGGGTTAACAATTGAGCAGATGCCCCAGTTATACGAAGGCACCGAAATTACAGGTAAATTAACTCATGAAGTTGCCCAAATGTGGGGAATGGTTGAAGTTCCAGTCGTCGCAGGTGGCGGCGATAATGCTGCTGGAGCGGTAGGGATTGGTGTCATAGCCCCTAAGCAAGCCTTTCTATCTTTGGGGACTTCAGGTGTTTTTTTTGTCGCAAATGATACCTACAACCCACACCCTGATAGTGCAATACATACATTTTGTCATTGCATTCCTGACACATGGCACCAAATGTCGGTCACTCTGAGTGCTGCAAGTTGTTTAACTTGGGTGACTGAGTTAACAGGATTTAAGGATGAAAAGAGTTTATTAGTTGAAACAGAGAAACTTGATTTTTCTTCTCCTTCATCTTTGATTTTTTTGCCGTATTTATCAGGCGAACGTACCCCACATAATAACCCTACTGCACAAGGTGTGTTTTTTGGTCTTACCCACAATACCACAGCTGCTGAATTATGCCGTTCGGTTTTAGAGGGCGTAGCATTTGCTTTTGCTGATGGCCAGAAAGCCTTAATCGATTCAGGTAGCCAAATCGAAAATATCTCTGTCATTGGTGGTGGGTCGCGAAGCAAACTTTGGGGGCAGATTCTCGCGAGTGTCTTAAATAGAACCTTAACTTATCGTAAGAGTGGTGAAGTAGGCCCAGCGTTGGGAGCTGCACGTCTAGCCCAAATAGCAGTTACCCAAAAAGATCCTGTCGATGTCTGTTTTTCTGGTGAAGTCGACTACGAAATACAACCTGATCTAACCATGCAAGATTATTACAGCTATCAATATAAAAAGTTCAAACAGCTTTATCACAGCTTAAAAATGCATTTTTAATTTCATTTAATCATCAGAAAAATAGTCACTAAATTTAACCAGGAGACACCCATGAGTGAACAATTCTTTAATAGCGTCGATAAAATTCAATTTGAAGGTGCCAATAGTACTAATCCTTTTGCTTTTAGATATTACGATGAAAATCAGATCGTATTAGGTAAAACGATGAAAGAGCATCTTCGCTTTGCAGCCTGTTATTGGCACAATTTCTGTTGGGCAGGCTCAGATATTTTCGGTGCTGGTACTTTTGATCGTCCTTGGATTCAGCCTGTAGGTTGTCAATTACAACTAGCTGAACAAAAAGCTAAAGCTGCTTTTGAATTTTTTGAAAAGTTAGGCGTGCCTTATTTTTGTTTCCATGATGCTGACATTGCTCCTGAGGGGGCAACATTAAAAGAATTCCATTCCAACGTAAATCATATGGCCGATATCTTTGAAAATGAAATGTCGCGAACGGGAGTGAAACTATTGTGGGGAACCGCTAACTTATTTTCAAACCCTCGTTTTAGTGCTGGTGGCTCAACTAATCCTGATCCGCAGTTGTTTGCTTATGCAGCTGCACAAGTTAAGCATGCAATGGATGTGACTCATCGCTTAGGTGGTGAAAACTATGTCCTTTGGGGAGGCAGAGAAGGTTATGACTCTTTACTTAATACAGACCTTAAGCAAGAGGGTGAACAATATGCTCGTTTCTTAAAAATGGTGATAGAGCATAAACATAAAATTGGCTTTAAAGGCACTTTATTAATTGAACCTAAGCCTCAAGAACCGACAAAACATCAATATGATTATGATACCGCTACGGTAGCCGGTTTTTTACACAAGCATGGGATACAAAACGAGATAAAAGTGAATATTGAAGCGAATCATGCCACGTTAGCCGGTCATAGTTTTCACCATGAAATTGCCACAGCATGTGCTGAAGGTATCATGGGAAGTGTTGATGCTAATCGCGGAGATATGCAAAATGGTTGGGATACCGACCAGTTTCCTAATGATGTGGCTGAGTGCTCGTTAGTGATGTATGAAATTTTGAAGGCAGGCGGTTTCACTACTGGAGGCTTTAATTTCGATACTAAACTGCGTCGTCAATCATGTGAACGTGATGATTTATTTATCGGGCACATTGGCGGGATGGATACGATGGCTAAGTCTTTATTAAATGCAGCTAAATTAATAGAAGATGCACCTTTATCTGATTTTGTGACAAACCGTTATTCGGGGTGGCAGCAAGAGTTGGGACGCAGCATCATGACGGGTGACCACAGCTTAGAAAGTTTATCTAAACTTGTGTTAGACAATGATATTAACCCAACCCAGGTATCAGGCCGTCAAGAGTTGCTAGAAAATATTGTTAACCGTTACGTCTAATTAATTTATGCTCAATAAGCTAACTTGTTTGCCTGAAGGCTTACTTCAGGTAAACAAGTTAATGCTCCAATCCGTTCCATCTTTCACTGTTTTCAAAATATTTTTTAGAAAAAGTCTTGGTAGCCAGGTGCTAGTTGAATCATCGAAGCGAGTCACAGGGTCAGTCGCGGATTCTGTTGCGCAAAAAAAGAAAATAAAAAACAATATTTCGTTTTTGTAGGTAACGAATGCCATTGATAACTTGATAGAATAAGCCCATTGAGTCGTTTTATGATGGTAAATCCCAAATATGAAGATTGTTGCTGATGAGAATATGCCTTATGTCGAAGCGTTATTCGGCGAATTAGGTGAAATCACCCGAGTGAATGGCCGCCAGTTAACCCCTGAGCAGTTAATTGATGTTGACGTTTTATTAGTGCGTTCAGTGACCAAGGTGAATCAAGCGTTATTAGCACAAGCGAACAAGCTTAAATTTGTTGGCAGTGCCACAATAGGTACTGATCATATCGACTTGGATTATTTACAGCAGCAAAATATTCCTTTTACTAATGCGCCTGGTTGTAACGCAACCGCAGTGGGTGAATTTGCTTTTATTGCAATGCTTGAGTTAGCTAAACGATTTAAGCAGCCATTACAAAACAAAGTGGTTGGCATTGTTGGTGCTGGCAATACTGGCTCCGCTCTTGAACATTGTTTAAAAGCATACGGCATTGAGGTTTTACTCTGCGATCCTGTATTAGCGCGAGAGCAGACGCAAATTGGCAACAGCAATACCCGTGAATTTGTATCCCTTGATACGATCATCGAGCAGGCCGATATCATCAGTCTTCATGTGCCAATTACACGAGTTGGTGAAGACAAAACATGGTATATGTTCGATGAAACGCGCCTTAACCAATTAAAACCCAATACTTGGCTGTTAAATTGCTGCCGCGGCGAAGTAATAGATAACCGTGCTTTGATAAAAGTGAAGCAACAAAGAGCTGATTTAAAACTGGTCCTAGATGTATGGGAAGGCGAGCCAAACCCTATGCCTGAACTCGTGCCCTTAGTTGAATTTGCCACACCTCATATTGCCGGCTATAGTCTTGAAGGCAAAGCGCGTGGCACGCATATGTTGTTTCAAAAACTGTGCGAGATTATGAATATTGATGTTGATAAAAGCGTCAGTAACTTGTTACCTGCTTTTAGTATTAGCAAGCTTGATATCAATGATGCGTTATCAGAAACACAGCTGCTTAATATTGCCAGATTGGTCTATAACCTCAATGATGATGACTATTTGTTTAGAAATAGCTTCCTTAATAACCATGGGTTTGACCATATGAGAAAAAATCACACTCATAGACGTGAATTTAGTGCATTGTCGCTAGTCAACACGGGGCAATCTGAGGTAAATTGGATGCTTAAATTAGGTTTTTCAGGAGTCGAGCGTTAATTATGTCACAGGAATTTAATGTTGTTGTTTTAGGTGCGTCGGGTGCAGTGGGTCAAACTATGATTGAGATCCTCGAAGAACGAAAATTCCCAGTCGCGAACTTATACCCATTAGCAAGCAGCCGAAGTGCTGGCGATACCGTTAGCTTTAATGGAAAACAAGTAGAAATTCTTGATGTGGACACGTTCGATTGGAGCAAAGCACAAATTGGCTTTTTCTCTGCTGGTGGTGATGTCTCAGCTAAATGGGCACCAATTGCGGCAGAGCATGGCTGTGTTGTGATTGATAACACATCGCACTTCCGCTACGACATCGATGTACCACTTGTTGTGCCTGAAGTGAACCCACAAGCAATTGCTGACTTCCGTAACCGTAACATTATTGCTAACCCTAACTGTTCGACGATTCAAATGTTAGTGGCGCTAAAACCTATTTATGATGCATTCGGTATTTCACGTATTAACGTTGCAACATACCAATCTGTATCAGGTTCTGGTAAGCAAGCGATTGATGAGTTAGCAGGTCAAACATCTAAGTTACTACAAGGTCTACCTGCGGAAAATAAGGTATATCCTAAGCAAATCGCATTTAACGTATTACCGCAAATCGATGTGTTTATGGAAAACGGCTACACCAAAGAAGAAATGAAAATGGTGTGGGAAACACAGAAGATTTTTGGCGATCACGATATTGTGGTTAACCCAACGGCAGTGCGTGTTCCTGTGTTCTACGGACACTCTGAAGCTGTGCATTTAGAAACTCGCCAACCTGTTGAAGCTGAAGAAGTTAAAGCTGTTTTACGTGATGCTGAAGGTATTGTTTTATTTGAAAATGATGAAGACTACCCAACAGTAGTGACAGACTCAGCAGGTACCGATCCAGTATTCGTTGGCCGAGTGAGAAAAGATATTTCTCACGATTACGGTATAAATTTATGGGTTACGGCCGATAACATCCGTAAAGGTGCTGCATTAAACAGTGTTCAAATAGCTGAAGTTCTTGTTAGAGATTATTACTAATCTACTATGAATAGAGTTATTTAGACTAAAAAGCCTGCAGCCTGCAGGCTTTTTTCGTTTTACCGCTGTCAGCAGTAGCAGGGTGACTAAATCTGGTTTATAGTCTTAATTAATAAAAATAAATGACCTAAAGCCCGTTGTCATGAAGACAACTCGATTGCGCTCAAAGGGAAAGATTGATGATTTTTCGTACCTCTTATTTTGTTGGCATTATGGCCTGTGCACTGGCCGTTGTTTCTGCTTCTCATGTTATCGAGCCTGCTCATGCAGAAACGCTCAGAATTACTGGCCCTAATGGTGAAGTAAGTTCAGCACCAACCCGTCAATATGGTCCAACAACATCTTCAGATACTTTTTGGAGCATTGCTCAAAAAGTCAGACCTAATCAAGATATCTCTGTTTACCAAGTGATGGCAGCATTGTTTGATGCGAACCCTCACGCTTTTAGTAGTAATAATTACAATTCATTAGAACGCGGGATGACGCTATTAGTGCCATCTGCAGATGTTATGGCGCAAATAAGCCGTGCTGACGCTAAAACTCGGGCTGAAAATAATGATAAGCGCTTGCCTAATGCCAACCCGAGAACCACAACAGCAGCAACAATTCCTGCCACGAACAATCCAGCAGCGACAAACACCGCAGCTTCAGCGCAAAAGCCGTTACAAATCGTGGCACAAACTCAGCAACCCACAGCTGAAGAGCTTGCGAAACAAGCTGCTGAAGAAGTTCAGCCTCAAATTGATGAGCTAACGGTCAAGCTTGAAGATGAGCAAACTAAAGTGCTGTCACTGACCGATGAGTTAGCACGCTCAGAAGATATGTTGATGGTTAAAGATGCTGACAACACGGCATTAAAAGCAAAAATTCAAGAACTCACTTTGCAGCTATCTGCAATGCAAGAAGACTTTCAGTTACTGACTGAAAAGCATCAAGCGTTAGAAGCATCACACCAGCAACTTATTGAGCAAAACAATAAACCTGAAGTAGTAGAAGAGCCGACTGACTTTTGGCGTTCGATTTCTGACAACATGATTTTATTGGCCGTTTTAGCTGCGTTGCCACTTATCGTTATTTTCTTAATTATATTTTGGTTAATGCGCCGTAAGAGTAGAGCGGCAACTGAACCAGAAACCGTTACAGCTCCTGTTGCTGAACAAGCTGTCACAGAGGTTCAGCCAGAAGTTGATGACATTGAAAACTTGGCTATCCATTTGGATGATGACGAGGCCGATGCTGACAATATTGATGATTTACTGGATTTAGACAGTGCAGCAACAGAAGAGTTAAGTCTTGATGACTCATCCGATGCTGATATGTATATCACTGAAGATGCAGAAACAACTGAGGAAGAAGCTGAAGGGACATCACTTGATGACCTTTGGGCTGAAGCCATGGAAGAGCAAGAGGAAGACCTACAGCCGCTTGAAGCGGATGAAGATGACCTTGATAGCCTACTTGAGGGACTTGATACCCCAGCAGAAGAAGCCGTATCTGAAAGTGTTGCCGATGAAGACGATTTAGACAGTTTATTGGCTGGGCTAGATGAGCCAGAAGCTCGTTCAGATGAAGCGATTTCTGAAACAGAAGAGGCTATCGATCCACAAGATGATATTGACAGTCTTTTAGCTGACTTTGATGTGCCAGAAAGCGATGTAGCTTCTGAGCCCGATGCTGAAAAAGCAGCGGATACTGATCCACAAGATGATATTGATAGCTTATTAGCTGACTTTGATGTGCCAGAAGACGATGTAGCTTCAGAGCCAGATGCTGAAAAAGCAGCGGATACAGATCCACAAGATGATATTGACAGTCTTTTAGCTGGATTTGATGTGCCAGAAGACGATGTAACTTCAGAGCCTGATGCAGAAAAAGCAGCGGATACAGATCCACAAGATGATATTGATAGTCTTTTAGCTGATTTTGATTTGCCTGAAGACGATGTAGCTGGTGAAGCGCCAGTGGAAACAGAAGCTGTAACTGAGACTGACACTGAGACTAATGCTAATGCAGTAGCGGATGAAGATGATCTCGACGCTTTATTAGCATCTATCGATGCACCAACTGAAGAAGAACATGATTTCACAGCAGAGATTGCAGCTGAGTTAGAGGATGATGTTTCAGTTAGCCTAGATGAAACCGCCAATATTGATGAACTTATTGCTGAAGTTGATCCAGAAAAAGAATTTGCTCCACTGAGCAACGAAGGACTTGATGTTGAGCAAGTACTGAGTGCAGAACTTGAGGAAATTGAATCAGAGCTTCATATTGAATCTGATAATGATGATATCGACTCGCTACTTTCTGAGCTTGAAAGCGCTTCTAGTGAAAACACAGAAGTAGAAAGTGTTGCTGTTGATGAATCAGATGTTGATGAGTTAGAGGCTAAAAGCTCAAGCCTTGAAGCTGAACTGGCTGAAACTGAAGCAGATTCTAATGCCGATATCGACGACATTATTGCCGATATCGAAGCAGAAGACTCTCATCTTTCGGTTGTTAATGAACCTATTGCTAGTGAACCTATTGATATTGAACCTATTGATAATGAATCTGCTAATAAAGAATCAATCGATGAAGATTCAGAATTAGGCTCTTTTGAGAATACTTCACAATCCGAACTTGAACCAGAACCTGAACCAGAATTTGAGCCAGAGCAACAACTTGATTTATCTACGCAGAGCCCTGCGATAGCTGATGCGGATTTAGATGAGTTACTGGCTGATTTAGATGTTAGTAATCTAGAGCAGACAGAGCTACAGGATGAAACATCGACTGAATCTAGTGAACTTGAATTAGATGCAACAGAACTCAAGTTTGCCCCAGGCGATGAGTCAGCATTAGATATTCAAGATGATACTCAAGCAGCAACGCAAGCAGAGACTGATGAAGATCCGTTAGTGGCTGAGTTATTAGCCGCTGAGCAACAAGATCAACTGTCGCAGCAAAGCCATGATGAACAAGATTCTGATATCGATGAACTCGATGCTCTTTTAGCAGATTTTGACGTTGATAAAATCGCTGATGAAGAAGAGGCGTTATTTTCAAACGATGATGAAACGATTTCAGAACAAGATTTCGATACCATGCTGGCTGACCTTTCAACCACCGATGAATCCGATATAACTGAAGACAAAAGCATTAATGCGACTAACAGCGAATTAGACGTTGAAGAGCAACCTGACAGTGAACTCGTCGCTAAAGAGTCTGGTTTCTTCGATGATCTAAAGTCTAAAAAAACCGGTGCGCCAGGTATTGATTGGGAAGCAGATTTATTCCAACAAGCTTCTAATCACCCAGCAGCTGAGCAAACTGAAGCAATAAATAACGACGATGATAGCTATCAATTAGTTGATGATAATTTAACTGTCGATGAAGCATTGGCCGCTTTAGATGCTCAAGAAAGCCTTAAAGCGAAAGGTGGTAGCGAAGACTTAGTCGGTCAAACTCCTGAAACCAGTCACGCAGCTGCCCCTTCAGAAGACATGCTGAATACCTTTGAGCAAGAAAATGGTTTCATCGATATCGACAAATTACTTAATGACGCAGACGAAGATGTTGAGTTGAGTGATCAATATAAAGATGTTGATGTAGATATGGGTGAAGTGAATGCACTCATAGGCAACGCCGAAATGATTGATGTTGACGATGAAGAAAATTCGGTTAATGCCAAATTAGACTTAGCTCGCGCTTATATTGAAATTGAAGACGAAGATGCAGCTAAAGCCATTTTAAAAGAAGTACAAATTGATGGTAATGAGCGCCAACAAACTGAAGCGGGTAAATTACTTAACGATATGAGCTAATACTCAGAGAGTGTAGTGTGTTAAGTAAGCAACAAACATGATCAAACGGCGCAGCATGCATGCGCCGTTTTTTTTGTGCTAAAATGCGCGCTCTTTAAACTTGAGGGTTATTTCAATGCGTGTGGCGTTAGGTGTCGAATACGATGGTAGTCAATATTTCGGTTGGCAGCGACAGAAAGAAGTTACTTCTGTGCAAGCGAGAATAGAAGCAGCTTTATCATCAATAGCCAATGAACCAATTGAGATAATTTGTGCCGGTAGAACCGACTCCGGTGTTCACGGCACAGGTCAAGTTGTGCACTTTGATACGCAATCAACGCGTCAAATATCGGCATGGACACTAGGCGTTAATGCCAAATTGCCTGATGACATTGCTATTCGCTGGGCAAAAGAGGTGGATGATACCTTTCATGCGCGTTTTTCTGCTACGGCACGTCGTTACCGTTATATTATTGATAACAGTGAATTTAGACCTGGCATTCTGCGTAATGGTTTAAGCCATTATCACTATGAAATTGACCATGAGTTAATGCATCAAGGCGCGCAGTTATTTGTGGGTGAGCATGACTTTACCAGCTTCCGCGCACTTCAATGTCAGGCCCACAGCCCAGTGAGAACCATTGAATTTGTTAATGTAACTCGTCAAGGCAGGTTCATCATGATTGATATTAAAGCCAATGCTTTTTTACATCACATGGTGCGTAATATTGTTGGTACTTTGATTGAGATTGGTCAATCAAACCAAAAAGTGGAATGGGTTAATGAGCTACTTGCATTAAAAGACCGCAAGTATGCCGCGCCAACATCTAAACCTAATGGCCTGTATTTAGTTGATGTGACTTACCCTGAGCATTATGGGCTCCCCAAACCACCAATGGGTCCATTGTTTATGCTCGATTGAGTTTATTGCTAAATTAACACTCGAATACAAACAGCTGCACGAATATATTCAGCACGAATATACTTAGCTCGAATATAAATAGAACAAATAAGCATTGTTGCGTTAAGGAATAACATGGTTTCAGTGAATAGCAATCAAGCTATATCGGCCCCAGCAAAAGAGGCTAATTTGTCTCAATGGTTAAATTATTTACTTTCTATTCATCCAACTGAAATAGAAATGGGCTTAACGCGCGTCACTGAAGTGGCACAACGATTAGACCTGTTACACCTTAACTCAACGGTAATCACAGTTGCAGGCACAAACGGCAAAGGCACCACTTGTGCCATGATTGAGTCAGTGTTATTGCAAGCCGGTAAAACGGTTGGCGTGTATAGCTCGCCTCATTTAGTTCACTTCAATGAACGAGTACGTCTTAATCATAAAGATGTATCAGATGAGCAATTAATTGCCGCTTTCACAGCGATTGAGCAAGCCAGAAGTCAGCCGCAACAAACAGAAATTTCATTAAGCTTTTTTGAATATGCCACACTTGCGGGTTTGTATATTTTTAAACAAGCGAAACCTGATGTGGTGTTGCTCGAAGTTGGCTTAGGCGGACGTTTAGACGCCACTAACATTATCGATGCCGATGCTTGTGTGATTACCTCAATTGATATCGACCATCAAGAGTACCTTGGTGATACCCGAGAACTCGTTGGCCGTGAAAAAGCAGGTGTCTTTAGACGTCACCGTTTAGCCGTTATTGGTGAGCCTGACGTACCGCATACGGTATTGGATTACGCAGCTGAAATTAGCGCGAATGTTTATCAGGTGAACAAAGACTTTAGTTATCATCTTAACGGTGATAAATGGCAATTTAGCGGTAAAAATGGCGCAATAAATTCACTCACTTTACCTAAGTTACCATTAGCCAATGCTGCTACGGCCATCGCTGTGATAGAACAAACTTGGCCTGAAATCAGTACTGCAGCTATCACTACAGGCATTGCCACAGCAAGGTTATCAGGCCGATTAGAACAAGTGTCAGATTCGCCAAGAGTGTTAGTTGACGTTGCTCATAATCCCCATGCGGCAAAGTATTTAGCGTCTCAATTGCAACAATATAAGCCGGCTCGTATTATTGCTTTGTGCGGCATGCTAAAAGATAAAGATGCATCAGCAGTGCTTACAGAGCTTAACGATACTGTGGATGAGTGGTACTTTACTAGCTTAGATGTTGAGCGCGGTTTAGATGCCAATACACTGGCAAGTTGCCTTGCAGCTAATAACGCAACTAATAACACAGCTAATACAACTGCTGTGAAGGCATTTCAGTTTGATTCGATAGATCAAGCTTGGCAAAGTGTCAGTGCAAATATTACTGCAGATGATGTGGTAATTGTTTTTGGCTCATTTTACACTGTGGCTGGCTTTAGCAAAATTTTATAAAGGAAATAAACATTTGTCTGCTCAATTTCAAAACCGATTAGTGGGAACGGTTGTTATCGTAGCGCTTGGGGTGATTTTTTTACCTGACTTGCTCGATGGCAAAAAACAACGTGAAATCGAAGAGTTTACCGAAATTCCGCTGCGCCCAGTGATTAATGAGCAAACCAGCGATGTCATTGGCGAAGGCTACACACCTGAAACATTTGAAGTGGAAGAAATTGCCCAAACTCAAGACTTAGGAGCCTCTGAAGATTCGTCTGAAAAAGTCACTCCAGCTGCCACTACTGCCTCTGATAGAACGTCCTCAGATAAAAATGCATCAACTAGTGCCAAAGCAGCATCTGCGACATCAACACCTGTACAAGTCGCTAAAGCAAAGCCAGAAGTTAAAAAAGTCGAGCCTATTAAAGCGGGTTATACCTTACAACTTGGCGGCTTTAATAATGCTAAAAATGTTGAAGAGTTAGTCAAAAAACTCAGACAAAATGGTTTTACCGCATATACCTTGCCAGCTAAACCGATAGATGGCTCGCTAACAAAGGTATTCGTAGGGCCTGAACTTTCTGCTGAAAAACTCAAAACATACCAGAAAAAAATCAATAAACTAAATGGTCTTCAAGGCAAAATTGTTCAATACAATCCCCTAGAAAACTAACTATTCACTATTGTTTGGTACAGCGCAAAGTCAATTTATCTAGCAGTTGGTGAGAAAGTTTTCTGTCTCTGTTAGAATCGCGCCGTCTTAACATCTATACCGGATCCCCATCTCAATGGTTTGGATTGATTACGCTATTCTCATCGTCATCGGCTTATCAACTGTCATCAGTTTGATCCGCGGATTTGCCAAAGAAGCCATGTCTTTAGTGGTATGGTTCGCTGCCTTCTTTATTGCCAGCCAATTCTATCAAGACTTAGCCGTTCATTTAACCCAAATGAACGATGAAATGACCCGCAATGGTGTTGCCATCGCCGTGTTATTTGTCGCCACGCTTATCTTGGGCGCATTAGTTAATTATTTATTAGGTCAACTGGTTTCTAAAACCGGTTTATCAGGCACCGATCGAGTCTTAGGCTTGTGTTTCGGTGCGCTTCGCGGGGCATTAATTGTCAGCGCTATCTTATTTTTTCTGGATGCTTTTACTGGTTCGCCAAGTCAAGACTGGTGGAAAGAGTCAGAACTTGTACCCCAATTTGGTGTCGTTATTCAGTGGTTTTTTGACTACTTGGAAAACACATCTAGCTTTGTACCCAAAATATAAATATAAAACATCTTACAATGAGGAAGCTTACCCATGTGTGGTATCGTCGGAATAGTTGGTCAGTCATCGGTTAATCAAACCATTTATGATGCATTGACCGTGCTTCAGCACCGTGGTCAAGATGCAGCAGGTATTGTAACTGTTGACAAGAGTGCGTTTCGTTTACGTAAGGCAAATGGATTAGTTAAAGACGTTTTCGAAGTTAAACATATGCAGCGCCTGCAAGGTAAAGCAGGTATTGGACACGTTCGTTATCCAACTGCGGGTAGCTCAAGTGCTTCTGAAGCGCAGCCGTTTTATGTTAATTCACCGTTTGGTATTTCATTAGCCCATAACGGTAACTTAACCAATACAGTTGAGTTAGCTGAAAGCTTAGTGAAAAAACGTCGTCATGTTAACACCACCTCAGATTCTGAAGTGTTATTAAACCTACTTGCTGATGAGCTTCAAGAGACTCGTAGTTTAACCTTAAGTGCCGATGAAGTATTTGACGCTGTTGCTAAAGTGCACGCGCAAACTCGTGGTGCTTACGCCGTTGCTGCAATGATCATTGGTCAGGGCTTAGTGGCATTTCGCGACCCATTTGGTATTCGTCCGTTAGTGTTAGGTAAGCATGAAACACCAACGGGTACTGAATACATGGTGGCATCAGAAAGTGTTGCATTAGACGCTGTTGGCTTTGAAGTCATGCGTGATGTTGCACCTGGTGAAGCGATTTATATTTCATTAGATGGTCAGCTATTTACTCGCCAATGTGCAGTCGACCCAAGCTATGCACCGTGTATCTTCGAGTTCGTATATTTTGCTCGTCCAGATTCTGCGATGGATAAAATTTCAGTTTACGGCAGTCGCGTAAACATGGGCGCAAAACTAGGCGCTAAAATTCAAAAAGAATGGGAAGATCATGACATTGACGTGGTTATTCCAATTCCTGAAACCTCATGTGATATCGCATTAGAAATCGCACGCTGTATGGAGCTTCCTTACCGTCAAGGTTTCGTGAAGAACCGTTACATTGGCCGTACGTTCATCATGCCAGGTCAACAAGAGCGTAAGAAGTCAGTACGTCGTAAACTCAACGCCATTAATACTGAGTTTAAAGGTAAAAACGTATTGTTAGTCGATGACTCTATCGTACGTGGTACCACTTCAGAGCAGATTATTGAAATGGCACGTGAAGCTGGCGCGAAGAAAGTGTACTTTGCTTCAGCAGCTCCTGAAATCCGTTTCCCTAACGTGTACGGTATTGATATGCCAACGACCAATGAGTTAATCGCTCACGGCCGTGATGCTGACGAGATTGCAAAAATCATCGGCGCTGATGGCATTATCTTCCAAGACTTAACTGACTTGGTCGATGCAGTAGGCATGGAAAACCCTGAAATCAAGCGTTTTGAAACATCAGTATTCGATGGCCAATACATCACAAACGATGTTGACCAAGCTTACTTAGACCACTTAACGCAGTTACGTAATGATGACGCGAAAGCGAATAGCAAAGACATCGGCACTAACTTAGAAATGCATAACGTCTGTCATCCTTAATTAGTTATGACAGTTTGTGTGTTAAAAGCCAGCGAAAGCTGGCTTTTTTGTTTTTGAATAATGTAAAAACAACAGACCCTTGATTGTAAATAATTAGGGCCTGTTGATCTTTCAAGGTTGTTTTTGCAGCGAGTTGTTGGCCATTTGTACAAGGCAGAGACTTTGTGGTGTAGTTATTCTACATAAAAAGTCGATAACGCAGTAAAAATGACCAACAAACGCTGCCCGAAGGGTTCGACTAAAAGCGTTTTACTCTTTGTTGGATGAATTTTGCTTAGATGACTAGGCATCAACTCATCCGCCTCGATTAAAACGCTTTTACTTCGAACAAAATTTAACCAGCAAAGTTCAACAGGCCCTAGGGCTAAGCAGTTTAAATTGTTAATTTACGCTGATAATTAAGATGTGTACGGAGAGCCAAGCAGATGTCTAAAATTGAGTTTACTGCAGAACAGCGTGAACTGATGGTGCAAAAAGTTCAAACCTATTTTGAAGATGAACTAGACCAAGATTTAGGTCAGTTCGATGCCGAATTTTTATTGGATTTCTTTGCCAGTAATATTGGTGCGCACTTTTATAACCGTGGCTTACATGATGCACGAGCCATATTCGAAGCTCGTATCGAGACTATTGATGAAGAAATATACCCATGATACTTCAAGATGCAAAGTCAGCAAGGCAAATAGTGCCAAGATGCTAGGCATAAAATTGAAGTATAGTTATTCTACATCGATATTTTATAACAACGCAGATTGGTGCTATTTGACTTGCCCTACGGGGCGCAAGCTCGAAAACCACTGCTACGTTGTAACCTTTGAAAAGTGAATAACAATTACCTCAGCTTACGCCTTGCATTGATATCCGAGCTTGTGCCTGACAAAGCATCTTGAGGTAACATGGGTATAAACGGTATTGAGAAAGATATAAAATAGCTTCTCAAGTAAATCAATCATTTACTATTTGTACGACAAACTATTTACATTGTGCTTTTCCTCCCCTAGGTTAGTCAAAGAAACTCAATCTTAAATGATTCAAAATGGAGGAAAGACAATGTCTCAGCTACAAAGAAATGATATCCCACAAGAAGCATTTGATTGGTACGATGAATATGCCCACGGTGGCATGGATCGTCGAACCTTCATGAAGAAACTAGGTACCTTAGTCGCAGTCGGTTATTCCATGACTGTACTCACCTCAGCTTTGCTGCCAAATTACGCACTGGCTGAGCAGGTGTCGTTTAATGATGCTGACATTAAGGCCACTTATGAAAAGTTTACATCTCCATTAGGCCATGGCGAAGGCCAAGGGTATTTAGTTGTTCCCGCTAATGTTGATTCAAACAAAACTGCAGTTTCTTTACCTGTGGTGTTAGTCATACACGAAAACCGAGGCTTAAACCCTTACGTTAAAGATGTTGCACGCCGTTTAGCTAAAGCAGGTTTTATCGCCTTCGCACCCGATGCACTTTATCCACTGGGTGGATACCCAGGTAATGATGATGAAGGCCGAGCGATGCAAAAATCTATGGATCGCGATAAAATCCAACAAGATTTTGTCGCTGCAGCAAAGTTTTTAAAATCTCATGAAAACAGTAATGGAAAACTCGGCGCTGTAGGTTTTTGCTTTGGTGGCTATATCGTCAATTATCTTGCTGCAGTCGAATCTGATTTACTTACCGCAGGCGTGCCTTTTTATGGAACACCCGCTAAGAAAGAACTCCGAGAAAATATTAAAGCCTCATTGATGGTACAACTTGGTGAAGAAGATGAACGGGTTAATAAATCTTGGCCAGATTATGAAGCTGACTTAAAGCGGTTAAATGTGCCATACCAAATGCACATGTATAAGAATGCCAAGCATGGATTTCATAATGACTCTACATCACGCTTTGATGAAGCGAATGCAAAGCTTGCTTGGGACAGAACCATTGCATTTTTTAATCAAGAATTGGCTTAAGTCGCACTTGATGGCTCACTGAAATGTGGTGATGACAAGACATAAAAAAGCAGTGCAAGCACTGCTTTTTTTTATGCCATTGACTTAAGTGTTAACGCAACGGCGTAAGTCTTTTAATCCTGATAGATGTAATGCGTGTTAATACACCCTTTAAACTATCACCGACATTTAAAATACGCAGGTGAGCATATCCACAAGCTCAGTTTCAGTTGTTGGCATTTTTGCGAGCTCAATCATTTCAGGCGAACCGCCATTTAGCATATAAGCACTGGTTGTTAAGTGGTCATGGTGAAACCATTTACCGTTAACACAAACGTCGGTATAGCACTTCTCACATTGCTTCAATTCCATAACGGGCTCCTGACCTCATTTTCTGCGTTAACTAAAACTATCTCAAGAATTTGTTCGCAATCATGATCTGGATCAACTTTACTCCAGCTTTAATCAAGCAGGGAAAGATGATTTGATTGTTTAAAGAGGCTAAATAAGTCAATTGTATGGCTATTGGAGCTAATTTATATTGTTTATAAATCGATTATGAAAATTTACTACAATAATTGGCGCGCGTTAGCGCGAGAGTTAGTTAGATTTGCTTTATAAATGTTATCTGGTGTTCGACACGAGTTATTTATATTCATTTATTGTTTTCGATAAATTATTTCTTGAATGACTATTAAAATGCACTGTAATTATATACAGTAAACTAATTCTGATGAAAAAGCCTGCTTAAAAGTGCTTTAACGATTTTGATGGTTTGAACTAAATGATCCTTTATATTGCCGAAAAACCTAGCTTAGGTCGTGCCATAGCCGATGTATTACCTAAGCCTCATAAAAAAGGTGATGGTTACATCATGACAGCCAATGGTGATTGCGTGTCTTGGTGCGTGGGACATTTATTAGAACAAGCAGAACCCGACGCTTATGATCCCGCTTATAAGTCGTGGCAATTAGCTCACTTGCCAATTGTGCCACAGCAATGGAAGTTAAAACCTAAATCAAAAACACGCTCTCAGCTAAGCACATTAAAAAAACTGATAAAACAGGCATCAAGTCTGGTTAACGCAGGCGATCCTGATAGAGAAGGGCAATTACTGGTTGATGAAGTGATATCCCATTCTGGTATTAAAGCCGATAAGATTAGCCAAACTCAGCGGCTACTCATCAGCGATTTAAATCCCTCTGCAGTGAAAAGAGCATTAAACCAAATGCGCAGCAATAAAGAGTTTGTGCCGCTTTCAACTTCAGCACTGGCGCGTAGTCGTGCTGATTGGTTATACGGCATGAATATGACTCGTGCATATACCATTCAAGGTAGAAAGGTCGGTTATCAAGGGGTTTTGTCGGTCGGTCGGGTACAGACGCCAGTGCTTGGTTTAGTTGTTAGACGTGACGAAGAAATTGCTCATTTTGTGCCAAAACCGTTTTACGATGTGTTAGCTCATCTTATCACTCAAGAAAATCAAACCTTTACGGCTAAATGGAAACCCAGTGAAGCCTGTCAGCCCTACATGGATGAAGAAGGGCGAGTGCTGGCTAAAGGGCTTGCTGAAAATGTGGTTGGCCGTATCACTAATCAACCTGCTGAAGTCACAAAACTGGAAGCTAAGAGTAAACGTCAAAACCCACCATTACCTTACAGTTTATCTGCGTTGCAAATTGACGCTGCAAAGCGTTTTGGGATGAGCGCCAAGGACGTGTTGGATACGTGCCAAAGCTTGTATGAACGCCATAAGCTGATTACTTACCCACGTTCTGATAGCCGTTATTTGCCGGTTGAGCAACATGGTTTAGCGCCGCAAGTTATTAATGCAATATCCAAAAATGATCCGTCACTAACTGCAAAAGCGGATTCACCAAATAGCAAACTTAAATCCAAGGCGTGGGATGACAAAAAAGTCGATGCTCATCACGCGATTGTACCAACAGAAAAAGTCACTAATTTGGCCAATTTATCCAGTAAAGAAGCCAAGTTATATTCACATATTGCCAGACAATATTTAGCCCAGTTCTATAAGGCTTACTTATACGATGAAACTCAGGTAGAAGTGACTATTGCAGGTGGCTTGTTTACCACCAAAGCCAAGCAAGAAACCTCATTAGGTTGGAAACAGCTGTTTGCTGCAAGCGATACGACTAAAAAGGATGATGATGAACTGGCGACCTTACCAGCACTCACTCAAGGTCAGTTGTTACATTGCACTCAGGGTGAGCTTCTTGAAAAGGTGACTCAACCGCCTAAACATTTCACTGATGCGACGTTATTGGGTGCGATGACGGGTATCAACCGCTTTGTGACCAACAAAGACGTTAAAAAAATCCTTAAAGATACTGATGGCTTAGGCACAGAGGCCACCCGTGCGGGGATTATTGAGTTACTGTTTAAACGCGGTTATTTGCAGCGCCAAGGCAAATCGATTGTAGCAACTCCTGTGGGTATTGGTCTGGTCAACTCATTACCTGAGTCAGCCACAACACCGGATATGACCGCATTATGGGAAAGTAGTCTGGATGCCATTAGTCAAAAGCAATTACGTTACGATGCGTTTATGTCTCCTTTGCTAAACCAGTTGAATGACTTGATTACTCAAGCAGCGAATCAATTACCTAGTGCTCTATCAGGTGTCACAGGCCCTGGTTATAAAAAGCGTCGCAGCAGTAGTTCAAGAGGCAGTAGTTCAAAAGGTAGTAGTACAAAAAGCAGTGGTTATAAAAGAAAAACGTCTTCTTCCTCTTCAGGCAATAAAACGATAAAAAATACCACTAAGCGAGTATCGAAAAAAACCGCTAATTAGCTTAAATTAACTTATTCAATCGGAAGTATGTGCTTAGTTAAATTATTACTCCTGAGCTTAAATGAAATTTATGGATGAGTTACATGCAGCAAGGCGTTCACTTTTTTATTAAATCAACTTTAGTCATCTTAAGTGTATTGATGAGTAACATTTGTTGGTCGGCTGGGGGGTGGCAAGAAACATTTGCTGAATTGAATCTAGATAATTGGTCATACGTGCTTCACCCACAAGGCATCAACATTCTTCCTAAGCCTGCAGGGTTAAATCTGACTAATTCAGAATCAATTTCAGATATTACGAGTGAACCTAGTTCAAATTACGGTGCGTTATTAACAATTAAAGGTGAACAATCTTACCTATGGCGTGGGATTGAAGCACTTAACCGAGTAGAACTACAACATAAACCCACCCATACTCGCCCAGGTCAAACAACCACTGTTAGCTGGCAATTTCTACTACCTCAACTATTTAGTGAAGATACCCATCAGATTGCTTACTGGGAGTCAGATAAAACCTACCGGCAAAGCTATCGTTTACAGCTTAATGGTTCACGCATGAGTTTGGTTTCTAATATCGCAAAATCAGTTGTTATAGATGGTGAAGCTGCGCAACCTAATACTAAGCAAGCCTTGTGGTACCTTGACGATATTAAAGCTAATACTTGGTATACGGTGACATTAGAAACATACTGGTCGATGACTGAAGGTCGCATAATGATGGCAATAAACAATCAGCCTCAAGTACATTTAACCCTGCAAACGCTTGTGGCACACGATGAAAATATGTTTATCCAGTTAGGCATTCTACGAGAACGTGCAGACCGAGTTGAATCTATTTGGTTAGATAACGTGAAAGTTGACCATTTTTAATCGACTGATTAATTACCGAACATTCATATTTGTATATTCTATATGACGACTCGTTAGCTAAATTCCTGTTAGTCATTACTCATTACTCATTACTCATTACTCACTGCTCATTACTCACTGCTCATTACTCACTATTTATAACGCATAACGCACTACTTACTACAAATACCTCACTCCTCATTTCTAGTTCGAGTCACTGTGGCTGATTTTTTCATTTCGATGCTTAATAATGCGTGGCGCAAAATGGTAACTTTGCCGTAGCTTCTCTCCTTATAATTTCTGCCATACCAAGATGATTCAACAACATCAAAATAAGGCAGGCTATGACAGAACAAATATCTTCGTCTATTGATACCACTGCAGCTAATGCTAAAGCAGGTTTTTTTAATCGCCATAAAACAAAATTTTATATTTTATTGACGCTGCTGGCGGTCATTTGTGGCTCGGTATTACTAGCAAATGGTTTTACCGTTCATCACAAAGATATTCCAGCGGATTATTGGACCACCACTTCAGCGTTAAAGGGTAAGTTGCTGGACACTGAAATCTTTATTGGTGCATTAACCATGATGTTGGTCGTGACTATTTGCTTAGCAATTTGGGGTTACTGGAAACTTCATTCTCTACCCAAAAAGCATGCTGAACATACGGGGCAAGCAAAATTGATTTTCTGGTTATGTACTATCGGCTTTTTTTACAATGAATTGTGGATAGCTGCCATCTTAATTGTTGTAACCGATTGGAAAAAGATTTCGGCAGTGATTAGGACCTGTTGATCTTTGCAGATTAAGTTTTGTTCGAAATATAAGCGTTTTAATTGAGGCGAATGGATTGATGCCTAGTCATCTAAGCAAAATTCATTCAACAAAGAGTAAAACGCTTTTAGTCGAACCCTTTGGGCAGCGTTTGTTGGCTATTTTTACTGCATTATCGACTTTTTATGTAGAGCACTACACCACAAAGTCTCTGCTTTGTATAAATGGCCAACAATTCGCTGCAAAAATAACCTTGAAAAATCAACAGGCCCTATAGGGAGACAAGCATAATGAAAGAACTATTGTATCCATATGTACTTATTTGCTGGATTTTAATTAAAACTGGCTTAGTAAAACGCACGACGGCTAATTATATTTCTATGATTGTTGTAGGTGTGCTGATTAACCTTGCAGTGTTCTTTGCTCATCGATTCTATTCTCCTGTGGACTTAACTGATTCATCGGTTGTGAGAGCACAAACAGCGGTTTTAAGCCCGATTACAGAGTCAATCGATAAGTATTATGTTAAGCACAATCAGAAAGTTAAAGAAGGCCAGTTACTCTACACTTTGGTGAATAATGAAGAAACAAATAGCCTTCGCCAGATTGAAGCTGAGATTAATAGCTTAGATGCTGATATAGCACAAACTGAGCAGGATTTAGCAAGGTTAACTCAAGTTAAAAATGTCGTGGCTAAACGAGACATTGATAAGTATCAATCAAGGTTAAATGCGATGAAATTTGATCGTGAATCATTAGTTGCCCAGCAACAACAAGCTGAGTTTGAAAATAGCCAGCTAGAAATTCGCGCTCCTTTTGATGGCGCAGTAACACGCATTGATACAGCAGCTGGGTCAAGAATTGGTAATATTCAACTGTGGAATACTGAAACTAAAATCCTTGAGATGCGTATACCCGATCAGCTATGGAACCGAGTAAAGCAAGGTCAATTTGCCGAGTTTTATGTAGATGCATATCCTGGGCACATTTTTAGAGGGCGAGTTCACTCAATATCTTTAGCTACGGGGGAGGCAAGAGGCAGTCACGGCAGTCAAGAACAAGGCGTCGCTCAGCAGTTAGTCAATAACTCAAAAAATATTGGCCGAACAGTGCTGATTGAGTTTAGCGACCCAGAAGGCATTGAAATTCCGATTGGCGCACGAGGCTCAGCCTGGATTTCTACTGAGAAACCTTTTTCACTGCTAGGCCCGATTGATATGTTAGGGGCCGCAACACTCAGGCTTAAAGCATTGAAAAGCTTCTTTGGCGCTTTTTAGGTATTAGCTTAATAACGGGTAAAATAATATAGCGGCTTAAGCACTGGATTGAATGGCTGAAACGAACAGCTGAAACGAATAGCTGTAACCAACAACTATTCGAATGAGTTAGTCAGATACTTCATGTGGTAATATGTTTGTGTATTGTTGTAATGTGGTTAATATAAATGAGTGATTAATCTTTTTTTATAAAGTATCAATATATTAGAGGTTTATAATGTCAGCAGAAACAACCAGTATTGCCACACCTTTGCATGGTTTTAATAGTCCCCAACGTTATTTTGTTGGTTATACTCTCGCTGTTTTAGTCGATTTGACGGTGTTAAATCTACTTGCTGAGTACTGGCAACATATTAGTGTCTCGTCTTTCTCAATTTCATTATTAGTCGCCATTCTGTTGCAATTGCTGTTAAAGCTAACCATAGCCTTTGAACATAAGTTAGCTGACTACTTCAAAAGTAAACCTGGCACTGCACCTAAGGTTTATCGCGCGCTAAGTACTTGGGCGATTTTGTTCTTTTCGAAAATCATCATGCTTGAAGCCATTAACTTAGCCTTCGGCGACAGTATTACCTTTACTGGCCCATTTGACGGCATCGTTGCTTTCTTTGTTTTAGTGTTTGGTATTTTGATTGCAGAATTTATGGTATCGAAGATTTATTTCTCGCTTCGTGACAAACCTAACGATGAAACTGAAGGTGCGGCCGCAGCCAGCTAGCGATGAGTGGGAATTTAACTTTGTTGGTGAATGATTGAAATAAAGCATACTGACCACTGAATTTGAGGCAAAAAAAATGAGTAATTCAATTAAGGATTACTCATAAAAAATTCACTAGTTCACAACATAAAGGGCGGAACAGGATAGATTATGCCCGTTCTTACTTAACTGAAAATTAAATTAGCCTTTCATATTGTGATCACAAGCAGGTTTTAGCTTAAATATTATATTATCTAAGACTCTTTTGGCGATTCAATGAGATTAGCTTATCTAAAACCCGCTCGCCATCGATACGAATACCATTGTGCTCATATTCTGATGTGAGCCAATATTTCAAGTTATCAACTAATTGCACCGTTTCTAGGCTGTAGTTCATATCGACATACATGTCTTCGCTATAGATGGCAGCACTGACAGGAACAGTGTTTTGCATCAGCACATCAACATCATATAAATTGCTCCAATCAGCTTTTTCGGCAATGGCATTTGCTAATGCTTTAAGAGGCTTTAATTGATTAAATTGCTCAAACATCCACGGGTAAATCATTTCGCCAGTGAATAATAAGCGTTGTCCTCGCTGATAATTAAACTGTTGGAACTGTTCTCTAACACGATGGGCAGACCAATTTGCACCTTGCTGATGGAACTGTTGGCAGTAAATCGACTCATGCATTAAAGCGAAAATAGGGTTGGTGTTATAGTCTAAGAATTGACTAAATTGATGTAAGAAAAGCGGATTAATCTGTTTACCTGAGCCTGTTTCAATCAAGGCTTGTTCTAATAAATAGTAAACGGCTTCAGGCCCTTGCTCCATACCGATATTCACACCCAGTAATTGCAACATCTCAACGGTGAGTTGCTCGCCTGTGGCTAATGTGACCTGATTATTATCGATGAACTCAGCTAACTCAGCGGTTAATTGCTCAGCATCTTTAAAGCGGTGATAAAAGTCATTATTCTTTTTTATCACTCGCTGATAAGTGGCTTTATAAACATCATCAGCTCGACGGGTTAACGACGGAATACCACCAGTAATGAAGGCTTCTTTAATTGAATCAGGTGCAGCAGATAGATAATGCAGTACGCAGAAACCACCAAAGCTTTGGCCTAAAATACTCCACTGGGTATTGTTGGTTAATTTGAGGCGAATGAATTCAGCATCTCGAATGATATTATCAGCGCGAAATTGACTGACATAATCCACTTGTTCATCGACAGATAAATGCTCAAGGGTTGCGTGGTTGATAAGGCTTGAAAGCCCTGTCCCGCGTTGGTCTAGCAAGACCACTCGATATTCTTGTAGCGCACGTTTAATCCAACCTGAGTTTTCAATCGGTCTAACAGCCCCAAATCCTGGGCCACCTTGAAAATAAACCAGAAAGGGGAGATCTTTTTGCTGGTTTTCTGTGCTGACAATTTCACGGGCAAAGACGGTGATTTTTTCCCCTTCTGGCTGCTGATAGTTGAGCGGAACCGAGAAAAAATGTTTCTTGGAAACAATACCTGAAAGAATGCTGTCCATTTGCATGCTGTACCTGTGATGTGAATAGAGTCTTAGAAAGGGGGTATTGTAGAAAGCTTAACTATCGATCACAATGAAAACTTATCGCAACCAGTGTAAGTTTTGTTAGCGAGAGCTAATTTATGTTCCTTTAAATTTACACTAGCTAGAAGTCTATTCACCGTGAGTCAATTAAAGCTGATATTCCCTTTAGCTACGCAGCACTAGCAGTTTAAGCTACGACTTTGCATCATACGTAAGGGCTAATCTGAGTTTTTTATAAATATTTAAAAGATAGATCAAACTTTTTTGTGCTATTTGAAGCATAATAAGCTCAAAGCAAACGCCTGCTACTGTAAGGAAATAAGCAATGAAATATCAAATCATTCCAGTCACCCCGTTCCAGCAAAATTGTAGTGTGATTTGGTGTGACAAAACCAAACTTGCAGCAGTGGTTGATCCTGGCGGAGATATTGACAGAATCGTATCTGAAGTCAGTAAGTTAGGCTTAAAATTAGAAAAGATTTTATTAACCCATGGCCATATTGACCATGTTGGCGGAGCTAAAACTCTCGCTAATCAACTTAATATTCCCATTATCGGCCCTCACGTGGCCGACAAGTTTTGGTTAGAAGGTTTGGCTAAACAGAGCCAAAACTTCGGATTTCCGCACATTGACTCGTTTGAGCCGACGCAATATCTCAATGAAGGTGATAATGTCACTGTCGGTGAGCAAACGTTATCAGTACTGCATTGCCCAGGACACACACCAGGACACATTGTATTTCATTCGTCTGAGTCACAAATTGCTTGGGTAGGGGATGTTTTGTTTAGAAGCTCAATAGGTCGCACTGATTTCCCGCAGTCTGATCATAAGCAACTGATTAATTCAATTACTCAAAAATTGTGGCCTTTAGGAGAGAAAGTTAACTTTATTCCCGGACATGGCCCCATGTCGACCTTTGAAGAAGAACGTCAACATAATCCATTTGTTGCTGATCAGTTGTTGGCCTAATCGCTTACATTAAACTGGCTTTTATTAAAGTGGCTTATATTAAAGTCGCTTATATTAAAGTCGCTTATATTAAAGTCGCTTATATTAAAGTCGCTTAAGACAGTTTGTTCAACCGAGTCAGTTTCGCATAAACAGTTACATTTTTTATCCTTTCCTTCGTATATTAGCAAACCAGCGAGTAGCTTGACTCGCTGGCAAGTTATGTTGATATATCACCTCGAGTTACAGCATTAAATTCCCAGTAATCTTTGCATTATTGACATCCTTTGTTAGCTTATGTTGAGCCTCGCTGAAATGTGAGGGCTACGACTGGGTAACGATTTGATGCTCCCTCTGGACAAATTGCTGCTACAGAAGTGAATTATGGACTGATTTAGCAGGCAGGGACTATGGCGCATCACTTACTTTCATTACTCGACTCATGGGCAGAAAAACCGCAATTGGAATGGGCGTTAGCTGTCATCACGTCAGTTGAAGGTTCATCTTATCGCAAAGCGGGCGCTATCATGTTGTTTGACCCACTCGGTAAAACGTTGGGAATGCTCAGTGGTGGCTGTTTAGAGGCAGATTTACGTCGCCATGCTCAAGATGCGATTCAAACTCAACGTATTGCTCATATTACCTATGATGCTACTGATGAAAACGATACGAGTTACCAACTCGGTTGTGGTGGGCTTGTTAATATCATGATGGTGCCATTACTGGCAGATAACCAATACCTTGGTTTGCCAGAACTTCATCAGCAGCTTACTCGCGGTAATCAGGGACATTATCAATTATCTCTCAATGACCACAAGAGTCATGCAGGAGAAATGTCAGGTAAATTCATTGCATCCAATGCTGCGAAACATGACAGTTTCGAACCCTCCTCAAAAACGCAGCCGCTCACTAAACAGAGCGCTAAGCAGGTCACGAAACAGCTCACGAAACAGAGTGCTAAACAGATCACAAAGCGGGTCGTATTAGATGGGCAAGATTATTTATCTGTCCCTGTGAGAGCGCCTTATCATCTGGGGATATTTGGTGGTGGGTTAGATGCTCAGCCGTTAGCCGCAATAGCTGCCGAGCTTGATTGGAAAATTACCGTATTCGATAGTCGCTCCGCCTATGCGCGCAGCTATGACTTTCCTGCTGCAAAAATCAATAAAACACCGCTTACTCAATTGAAAACAGAAGAGCTTACTCAACTCGATGCTGCAGTGGTGATGAACCATAACTTAGACCTCGACTGCGACGCCCTTAAAGCGCTGCAGCCTACCAATATTGATTACATTGCATTGTTAGGTCCAGGGCATAGGCGGGATAAAGTGTTTGGCTTAGCTGAGTTAACAGAACAAGATTTCAGTGGTTTCTTTTCAGCGCCAGCAGGGCTTGCACTGGGCGGTGAACTGCCTAGTTCTGTGGCGTTAAGTATTTTATCTCAATGCCATGGCGTGTTACACCACCGCATTGGCAAGCAGGCAGAATTGAGTCGTTTAGATAAGGTGATGTCCTAGTGACGTTTTTATCTAAGCCCCCTAAAGTGGTCAGCGTGATGTTGGCTGCAGGTCAAAGCACACGATTTGATGGTGCAAAGCTTGCTGCCATAGTATCAGGCCCAGAAGTGAATGACCCAGACCCACAAGCTAACCCCCACAGTTTACTGACTCACAGCCTATTGGAATTAACCCAGGCGGCTGAGCAAATAGATATTGGTAAACCTTGCGTTATCCTAGGCGGTCATATCGATGTGTTATCGCCATTAGTGCCAATGAATACACCGATACTCATCAATAAAGACTGGCAATCGGGCATCGCCAGTTCGGTCGCCATGGCGGCAAAATATGCCCAGGCCGAAAAAGCCGATGCTCTGTTGTTAAGCCTTGCAGATCAAGTGGCTGTTTCCCAATTACATTATTTAAGCCTATACCGTGTGTTTTGCCTTTTTGGTCAAACCACCGCGGCTTATTATCAACAAAACCCGGGTGTACCTGCGATATTTGTAGCTGAAGACTTTGATGCCCTTCAGCAGCTCGAAGGTGATGCTGGGGCTAAAAAACTATTAAAACAACATTTAACTAATCAAACCTTGGCCGTACTTCCGTTAGAGCAAGCCGCCATTGATATTGATACCCAAGCCGATCTTAGCTGGTGGTTGGCCAACAAGGAGTAAGTGATGACGCAACAAACGCAAACACTTGAAGTGAACGGTAAAAGCTTCACCTTAGATGCAGATCCAAATATGCCAATTTTATGGGCGCTGCGAGATATTTTAGGCTTAACAGGCACCAAATATGGTTGCGGTGCAGGCCTTTGCGGCGCGTGTACCGTCCACATTGATGGTGCGCCAGTTCGCGGCTGCTTAACCAGCATAAAACAAGCAGCGGGTAAGTCAGTAACGACCATTGAAGGGCTTGAAGCCGATAAGCTAAAAGCCGCGTGGGAGAAACATAACGTACCGCAATGTGGCTACTGCCAAGCAGGACAACTTATGTCAGCGGCAGCGTTACTTAACACCACAGCCAAACCGTCTGAAGCGCAAATTGATGATGCCATGTCGGGTAATATTTGCCGCTGTGGCACTTACCCTCGCATAAAAGCTGCAATTAATACCGCTGCTGAAAACAGTAAAGTGGAGGCATAACCATGACCACATTTACCGCAGTTGAAAACATTAGCCGTCGTAACGTGCTAAAACTGTTTGGCGCAGTGGGCGGAGGCTTAGCCTTAGGCGCATCTGGCTTAGCGTGGAGTCCCATGGCAATTGCTCAAGAGGCTATTGCTCAAGGCAAGCAAGCGCAGCTGAACATCTTTATCGCCATTGGTGAAGACAATAAGGTGTATTTAACCTGTCACCGCTCTGAAATGGGTCAAGGCATTAGAACAGGTGTGCCACAAGTCTTAGCCGATGAGCTAGAAGCTGAGTGGGATCAAATCGTTGTGGTTCAAGGTTTGGCTGACGAGCAATATGGCAGTCAAAACACTGATGGTAGCCGCAGTATCCGTAAGCATTATCAAAAAATGCGTCAAATGGGCGCAACTGCAAGGAGCATGCTAGAGCAAGCAGCAGCTAACCAGTGGCAAGTGACGCCAGCAGATGTGTATGCCAAAGCAGGTAAAATTCATCATAAAACTAATGGTAAAAGCCTGTCATTTGGCGAGCTTGCCATTGCAGCCTCTGCACTAACAACACCAGCACTTGAAAGCGTGGCATTAAAGCCTGCGTCGAAATTTACTCATATCGGAAAATCGCCCACCATCGTAGATATGGACGATATGCTTAACGGCAAAGCTGAATATGGTTTTGATGTAAAAGTAGCAGGTATGGTGCACGCCTCAATTACTCGACCGCCAGTATTGGGTAGCGATATAGCGACTTTAGATGATAGCGCTGCTCGCAAAGTGGCAGGGGTATTGGATGTGATTCAAATTCCGATATCAAAAGGCGCGCCGTTATTTCAGCCCCTTGGTGGTGTTGCGGTTATTGCAACTAATAGCTGGAGTGCGCTGCAAGGCCGTAAAGCACTAAAAATCACCTGGACAGACTCTGCAAACAGTCAATATGACTCGGATACCGATTTAGCAGCGCTTGTTAAACGCGTTGGTGAGTCAGGTACGGTTATTCGTCAATTGGGCGAATCAGTCAGTGATTGGAGTGACAACAATAGTTTATCAGCAGTTTATACCGTGCCGTATTTGACCCATGCCATGATGGAGCCGCCAGCGGCCGCTGCATCAGTGACTAAAGACGGCTGCGAAATTTGGGCATCAACTCAAACACCACAAAGCACCCAGAAAAATGTTGCTGGGGTTTTAGGCTTAAAAGATGAGCAAGTGAAAGTGAATGTCACCTTGCTAGGTGGTGGCTTTGGCCGCAAATCAAAACCTGACTTTAGCGCCGAGGCAGCGTGGTTATCACAAAAAATTGCTAAACCAGTCAAACTGTTATGGAGCCGTGAAGATGAAATTCAAAACGGTTACTACCATGCTATTAGTGCACAGCATTACCAAGCTAAGTTAGATGGCAATAAAGCGCCAACGGCGTTACTTGCCCGTACTGGTTTTCCATCGATTAGTTCAACCTTTGCCGAAGGCGTTGATATGCCATCAGCAGGGGAGTTAGACCTTGGCTTTTCTGATATGCCGTTTAACTTAAGCCAAATTCAGTTGGAGTCTGTTAAAGCCACTGCTCATTCTCGAATCGGTTGGATGCGCTCAGTGTGTAATATTCAGCATGGCTTTGGTGTCGGCAGCTTTGTCGATGAGCTTGCAGTAAATGCAGGTAAACCTTGTATTAGTATGTGGCGTGAGCTGCTGGGCAAACCGCGACATGAAAAGCTTGAAAACCAAGTGGTGAAATACGGTAATTATGGTGAAACCTTAGAGGATTTCCCTATTGATATCGGCCGCTATTTAGGCGTGATTGATGCAGTAGAAAAGGCCATGGCAAAACAGCCTAAAATCCAAGCCAATCAAGGTTGGGGCTTTGCAGTACATCGCAGCTTTGTCAGCTATGTTGCAGTGGCCACATTAGTTGAAATGGACGGCGATAAGTTGACTGTATTAAAAAGCATTGCGGCGATTGACGCAGGCACTGTGGTCAACCCTGATAGGGTACATTCGCAAACCGAAGGCGCCATCATATTCGGTTTAAGCTTGGCGATGATGGGCGAAATTAGTTATAAAGACGGTAAAGTCGAGCAATCTAATTTCCATAACTATCCGCTGCTACGCATCGGCCAGTCACCTGAAATCGAAACCATTATTGTCGAGTCAGATGCAAAACCTGCAGGAGTGGGTGAACCCGGCGTGCCACCCGTTGCACCAAGTTTAACCAATGCCATATTTGCAGCCTCAGGTAAACGTTATCGAGATTTACCACTGAGTAAAGTGCTGAAAATCTAGTTCCAACATTTAAAGTAATATCAATGCCCAAGCTAGGTTATAGCTTGGGCTTTTTTTTATGAAATTAATAGGTGGGAATGAATAGGTGGAAATGTATAGGTCGGCATATATAGGTGGGAATGAGCAACGAACTTGGTAATTTAAGTTACCTGCATATTGTCAGAATCTACTGTTTGGCAGTCTATTATGAAAGTGTATTGTTAAAGTCTATTATTAAAGTGAATTATCAAATACATATCTGTATCACATAAGTGCAAACTTACTTCTCGTTATGTAAACAAGAAAATTCTCACTTTCTATTATCATCACGCCTTAAGCTTATGAAAATGAATAACTTTTTTAATATGGCTATTTACATAAGGACCCAAATTAATTCTCGGTTATCTCAATTCTCGGTTTTATCCACTATTTAGTCGATTGATTTAAATTTTGATGGCTGTTAAGTTATTAAAATTATTAATAAATTAAGCTGAAAAGTGATTGAGTATTGGTAAGTAGCCTAGGGGTGTTTATCGGAATTCTCGCTAATAAGCTGTTATACGCAATGAGTACTTAACAAGCTTGATCTTGACGTCTTTCACCACCAAGGTGGTTAGTTTACTGTAACCAATCTAAGTGTATAATTTGAAAGTAGTTTATACCGAGGTGACAAGTATGAGAACAACATTGATTCTATTGGCTGATTTGAGTTACCAAGTAGGTATTATAGGTCTCAATGAGTATCTAGAAAGACTGCGTGTAGCAGATGAGCTTTTTGAGCCTGACGAACTTGAATCAATGAGTTCAGATGAGCATGATCTAAATTCAAATCATTCTATGAATTCAGATCGTGAAGATGAACTGAGTTTTGTAGGTCTCGGAAAGTGGAAGTTTACGCCAGGTGACGTTGATTGTTTCCCTTCTGTCCCACATGGGCACCTTCATGTGAAGACATCTCCTATACGCGTAAATCCATATACGGGAGTTGTATTTAACGCAAACAACAAAGAACTTGCAAAAGAGCGCTTGAAAAAGAAAGAAATGATAGCGCTGTGGAGTGATTCCAAATTCCGGGATTATTGTCGTGTGGAAATTTTGTGGTATTCAGATTTCGCACCTAGATATAAGTTTCCAAATGCGAAACATGGAAAAATGAAGCTACCGAGGTGGCGCAAGCGATAAGCATCTAACAGATAAGGATAGGCCGCGCGTAGCCGCGTCCTTATCCCAAGTGTTGAACAAGCCCGAGTGATACTTTTATAGTGTAAATATCGGCGTAAGAACTTACGCTTTTTCGATGTGTGCTGAGCTGTTACATTTTTTACTAGCCGCATCGATCCCTTAGCATCGTCAGCTAATTTCTTTATCCCAATTTATCAATGCCTTAGCACCTCCTGATACTTTTATTGTTCTGCATCTTAAGTGTTAACTTTCTAATTCCTCGGCTTAAACAGTGGCGTTAGGTGTCGTTGGTTTTTGCCTGAAAAAGCTTGTCAGTCGTACATGCACTTTTTCATCCCTTCGTTGCCAGCAACCCATA